>JAGUZU010000034.1 GCA_020060625.1 Anaerolineales bacterium
TCGCGGTAGGTCATGTGCTGCTCCTTTTTGGTGTGGTAACCGCAAGGATAACATGTGACCTACTCTTTGCTACTTTTACAGAAACGATCTTACACTACTGATTGGGAAACTTACTTTGATAACAAGCAATATTATTATAATGAAAAAATAGATGAAGCATCATGGCTTGATTCGGAAGATTGGCAGCTTCTTGTAAATAACAAAAGGTCAGACGGTAAAGATTATGACACCAAATTTATCTTACAAAAATTCCTTGAGCAAACTTCTAAATTAGAAGACAAAGGCTATGCTCTGCCGGAAGATTTAGACATTGAACGGATTAAAGATTTAATTGCTCGCCCCATAGATGTCACTGAACCCGGAGGCGGGCAATGAAGAAACGGAATCGCCTCGTCACTATACTGATCTTCATCACAATCTGCGCCTTTATTGCCTGGCTATATTTGTGGGGAACAATAATGGACACCCCTATGCAGATGACGCCACTGGGTGACCCTCCTCCACCGGGAGAGGGTTACATCATTGACCCCAATACAATTTTAGCTGATATAGACAAAGGTAAAACAGATATATTTCAGATTTCTAATGAGGGGATGCCTGAACGCAAGTACCCGTCAGGTAGTTTTGCATGGTCTTCAACCGATTATCTGGCAATTGCGAAGGCAAATCACTTATATCTAACGGGGGAACCTGCCAGCGGCGAATGGAAATTATTCCCGCCAGGAGATTTCGATATTTACCAATGCAGGGACAATATGAAAGGATTTGACAGCGCAACAATTATCTTTTACAAACGCAACCCCGACTCGTTTCCGTCAACTTATATTAATATATTCCCATTGCGTAACTTTGTGAATTCTGATTATTCGGACTATGACCGTATTATTTATGATACTTGGCTTGCGAAGTTATTGTTCAACCCCGATGCTTCTTATGAAGAAGCCCTGCCCATTGAAGGTTCGATGACTGCGGAACGCGCATTGCAAATTGCAGAAGAAGCGGGAGGAGCAGAAATGCGCCATCGGCTATCAAGTGATGGGTGCCGAGTACGCGTTAAATACAATGCGGATAAATGGGTAGTTCGGTATTACTGGGACACAAAGGATTTAGCATACACCCTATCATTTGACATCCGAACAGATGGTAGTTGTAAAAAGAAAGAGGATTTGGAATTATGCGAAAGAGTTATCTGCCCACGATCATTTTTGTTCCGCTGATAATAGCCGCTTTTCTTTCTCCTTGGTTTTACCCACAAATCAGTCCTGTGCTTGGGATCATATCTTTAATATTCAGTCTCGCCCTCTCCACCTACGCCATCTATACCAAGCACAAAGGGACAGAAAGTGCCCGCCTCAAGATCCTCAAAGACGTGGGCGTGATGGTATTTACGCTTGTTGCAGTCATTTTCCTTGGCGGGATTGCGGCGACGCTGGCGAACTACCAAGCCAGCATAAGGTGGGGCGAGGTCGCGGGACTCGTGTCCGCGCTTGTGGCGAGTTTTGCAGTGGGATACCTTGTCCGCGTGGGGATGGTGAAGTTGAGCGGGTAAAGTTTTGGCTATCGTGACCACCTCGCATAGACTGCCTGCGAAAGCAGGCGGTTCGCGCTTTTTTCGCGGGTGACCAGTTCACCGCTGTCCAACTTGCCTTTGTATTTCTTCATTATTTCATCCACCGCCTGCGCCACATGAATGGCGGACGCCCGCACAGCATAAACGGTAACGATCACAAAGAGGGGATTATCGCTCAGGCACTTGCGGATTTCTTCCAAAAGATTTGGCAGGGATTTATAGACTTCCCAAACTTCGCCTTTCGGTCCACGCCCGAACTTGGGCGGGTCGAGGATCACGCCGTCATATCTGACTCCGCGCTTGGCTTCACGCTGGACGTATTTCAGCGCATCCTCCACGATCCAGCGGATGGGCGTCTCGCCCAAACCGGAAAGTTCCTGATTCGCCCGCGCCCAACTCACGGACTTTTTCGAAGCGTCCACATGAGTCACAGATGCGCCCGCCGCCGCCGCCGCAAGAGACGCCAAGCCTGTGTAGCCGAATAGGTTGAGAACGTTCGGACGAGAATCCGCTTTCTGGATGGAACCAGCCATAAAGTCCCAGTGGGAGGCGACTTCGGGGAATACGCCAAGGTGGCGTCCGGGAGTCGTCATCACGTTGAAGCGTAAATCCCTCACCCCAACCCCTCTCCCTGAGGGAGAGGGGCAAGGGGTGAGGGGATAACTCATTGCCCATTTCTCATCCACTCGTTTCTTTAAATCCCAGTGACCGCCGCTTTCTTCGCCGGTGGGGATAAAGACGCCATGCGCCTGATTCCATTCGGATTGGGGCAGGGCGCGGCTCCACATCGCCTGGGATTCGGGGCGCGCAAAGATGTATTTGCCGAAGCGTTCGAGTTTTTGCCCGTTGCCGGAGTCGAGCAGTTCGTAATCGCGCCAGTTTTTGGCTTCAAGCAGGGTGAAAGTGGGGGAGTTTTGCATGGATGACAATGCCATTGAAATGGGAAAAAAGTACCATCCCACTTGCTTTTTCATTCAAAAAGCGTATAATGTGGTAAGAAGTGGTATAAAGTGGTAAGAGCGCCGGACCTCCGGCGTTCGTCTCATTAAAAGGATAAGTAGCACAAATGTTCTTAGGTCACTTCCAGCACAATCTCGATGATAAGGGTCGCCTGATGATTCCGGCGCGCTTCCGTGAGTTGCTGGAAGGCGGCGCCTACGTCACGCAGGGTTTCGATAAATGCCTCATGGTACTGACCGAGGCATATTTCAAACAGGTGTACGAACGTATCGAAGCCATGAACCTCGCCGACCCGACTGCCCGTCTCCTGCGCCGTTTGATCATTGCCAACGCGTACCCGGTCGAAGTGGATAAGGTCGGGCGTATTCTTGTTCCGCAAAACCTGCGCGCCTTTCTCGGCATTGCGAACGGCGAGTTGGTGGTGGCGGGGCAAGGCGAGTATTTTGAAGTGTGGACACCGGACGAGTGGAACGCGCAAATGGCTTTGTTGCAAGATCCCGAAGCCAACAACGCCCGCTTCTCCACGCTCGATCTGTCGAAACCATCGTTGTAGGTCGGATTGCCAATCCGACCTGCTGTGCATGATGCAACACAGACCTGTACTTTACAAAGAGATTATACACGCTCTGCAACCCCGCAATGGCGGTCGGTATGTGGATGGCACCCTGGGCGCGGGCGGACACGCTCGCGGCATCCTGGAGGCTTGCGCGCCCGATGGGCAACTGCTGGGTCTGGATGTTGACCCGCAGGCGCTGGCGCTTGCTCGTGAGACCTTGGCTCCTTATGAGGGGCGCATTCATCTCGCGCAAGCCTCCCATATCACTCTCAGTGAGCAGCTTGCTTCATTGAGTTGGGATGCGGTGGACGGCATCGTCCTCGACCTCGGCGCGTCGTCCATGCAGTTCGACAACCCCGAGCGCGGCTTCTCCTTCATGCAGGATGGTCCGCTCGACATGCGCTTCGGTCCGCACCTGACGATGAGCGCGGCGGACATCATCAACACCTACGACGAGCGCGAACTGGCGGACATCATCTTCAAGTATGGCGAAGACCGTGACGCTAGAAAGATTGCTCGCGCGATTGTGCAGAACCGCCCGCTTCATACTACGGGACAGTTGGTTGCCGCCATCGAAAAAGCATCTCCCCGAAGAGGTGACCGCGTCCACCCCGCCACGCAGACCTTCCAAGCCCTGCGGATCGTCGTCAACGAGGAATTGGCGGCAGTGGAAATCACGCTTCCGCAGGCAGTGGCAGCCCTAAAGCGAAGTCCTGAGCGAGGCGAAGGATCAGGTGGACGATGCGCGGTGATCTCCTTCCACTCGCTGGAAGACCGCATCGTCAAAGAATATTTCAGAGAGCAGAGCAAGAATCTCATCAATCCGCCTTACGAAAAGATTTATGAAGTGGAACGCGGGGCGGTTGTGAAATTGGTCAATAAAAAACCGATATTGCCTTCGGATGAAGAGACAAAGGAAAATCCGCGGGCGCGCAGCGCAAAACTTAGAGTCATCGAAAAACTATGAACCTGCAAAACGTCAACCATCTCATCCATGCCTACCGAATCGCTCCCTGGCGCGTTCAGCGTCAGTGGTTTGGCAGCGCCTTGCTGGCGGTGGTTGTCCTTGCGATGGTGGCGGCGTTGTATTTGAATGTGACCTCCCGCACCGCCATTGCCGGACGCGAGATCCAGGACCTGACTGCCGCGATTACCCTCAGCCAGCAGGTAAGCAGCGACTTGCAAACGCAGCTTGCTTCGCTGACCTCTGCCGACGCGATGGAAAGCCGCGCGCTCGAACTTGGCTTCCGCCCGACGGAGCCGGATGAAGTGGAGTATCTGGTCGTGCCGGGATATGTTCCCCCTGCCCCGGTTGACCTTTCTTCCACGACGCTTCCGCAGCTGAGCGCGTTGACCATTCCGCCGGAGTTCAACCAGTCCCTGCTCGATTGGCTGGATGAAACCATCTCTTCGTCACGAGGCATTCAATGAGACAGCAATACGCGCGGCGCAGTCAGGTATTGGCTGGCGTGATGGCGTTTTTTTCGCTTGCTGTCATCGTCCAGATGACGCGCATTCAGAACAGCCCCGAGGCGGCGGTCTTTCGTCAGCAATCCGAAAACTATGCCTACGAATTAAAAACCTTCTACCCGAATCGCGGCGAGATTTACGACCGCAACGGACGTTTGCTGGCGGGACAAAAGACCGTGTACGAGATCGGCGTGGACATGAACACGATGACCGATTCGCACGCCATTGCCTTTGCCGTGAGCGACGCGCTGGGCATGGATTACAACCAGATTCTTGAAGTCCTTCAAAACCCGCCCGAAGGGATCTCCTACATCGTCCTTGCCGATTTTGTGGAAGCGCAAACGGCATTGTACCTGCGCGAATTGAAGACCGCCTTGCAGGAACAAGCCCCGGAAGGGGCATTGGGCGGTTTGACCGGCTTGCAATTCCAGTCGCACCCAATGCGAAGTTATCCCGAAAATGCGCTCGGCTCGAACATCCTTGGGTTTGTCAACCGCGAAGGAAAGGGATACTTCGGTGTCGAAGAGAACTACGATAACCTGCTGGCAGGCAACCCCGTGCAGGTGCTTGTCCCCACCGACCCGAACAAGGCATTCGAGATCCCGCGCGTGCCGGACGGCACGACGTTGATCCTCACCGTCAACCGCGATCTGCAAGCCTCCGCCGAAAAGATATTGGATAACGCCCTGTACGAATACGGCGCGCAGGACGGGGTCATCGTCATCATGGACCCGCGCAGCGGCGAATTGCTTGCTGTCGCCACCTCCCGCCGCATGGATTTGAATAAATTCTGGAACTACGGCGTGGTATATAGCAACGCCACCGAATTCAATTCCGCCATTTCCAAAACGTATGAACCCGGCTCTGTCTCGAAGATACTCACCATGGCTGCCGCCTTGGACAGCGGCACGGTCACGCCGAACACCACCTACCTGGATACCGGCTCCGTTTTGATCGGCGGCGTCACCATTCAAAACTGGGATCAAAACCCCTGGGGCGTTCAAAACATGGTCGGTTGTTTGCAGCATTCCTTGAACGTTTGCATGGTCAACCTCGCCGTGCAAATGGGACCAGGAACCTTCTACAGTTACATGGATGCGTTCGGACTCGGTCATTTGACCAACGTGGACCTGGCTGGGGAATCGGCGGGCAGGCTCAAGGTCCCGGGTGATTCGGATTGGTATCCCGTTGACCTCGGCACGAACGCCTTCGGTCAGGGTGTTGCCGTCACGCCGATTCAAATGCTGGCGGCGGTGTCCGCAGTTGTCAACGACGGGCGCATGGTCACGCCGCATGTCTTGCATGCAATGGTTCGCGACGGGCGTCAGTATGACGTCCCCGCGCAATTCGCAGGCTCGCCCATCTCCGCGCAAACCGCCGATACGCTGACCGAAATGCTTGCCATTTCCCTCGAATCGGAATCATCGCAGGCGCTTGTTCCCGGCTATCGCGTCGCCGGAAAAACTGGCACGGCTGAAA
Source organism: Anaerolineales bacterium (assembly GCA_020060625.1). Lineage (GTDB taxonomy): Bacteria > Chloroflexota > Anaerolineae > Anaerolineales > Villigracilaceae > Villigracilis. The sequence goes on from JAGUZU010000034.1 coordinate 6,036, forward strand.
TTCCCGTGGACGGTTTTTACAGCGCCGCCCAAACCAACGCATCCTTCATCGGCTGGGGACCGGTGGATGACCCGCAGTTCATGATCTACGTCTGGCTGGAACGACCGACCACATCGCCCTGGGGTTCTGAAACCGCCGCCCCGGTTTTTTCCGAAATGGCAAAGAAAACTGTCGTATTATTGGATATTCCGCCGGATTCAATCCGGCAGCAAATACGAGCCTCACGATAATGCTAACTCTCGCAGATGTCCTGGAAGCCCTTACCTCGGTTCGCATCGCGGACGCAGCCGCCATCATCACCGAAGCGGCGATAGACTCGCGCCAGGTCATCCCTGGTTCGCTCTTCGTGGCGATCCCCGGCGAAAATGTGGACGGGCACGACTTCCTTCCCGATGCCTTCAAGAGGGGGGCGTCTTTTGCTTTAATCCAGAAAGACGTTCCCGCCTCCTTCCCGACCCTTGACCTGCGCGGCGGTTTATCGGCTGATGCCACTCTCGAACTTGATTCGCCTCTCTGCTTGCGTGTAGACAACACCGTCTCCGCCTTGCAGCAAATCGCCCGCTTCTGGCGCCGCAAACTGGACTTGCGCGTTGTCGGCATTACAGGCAGCGTCGGCAAATCCACAACAAAAGAGATGGTCGCCGAAGTTCTCGGCGCCCGTTATCGTACGCTGAAAAATCCCGGCAATCTGAACAATGAGATCGGTTTGCCCCTCACCATTCTGCGGCTTGGCTCCGGTTACGAACGTGCCGTTCTCGAAATGGGATTTTACGTCCCCGGCGAGATTCAATTCCTGTGCGACATTGCCCTGCCGCAAATTGGTGTCGTTTCCAACATCGGTACTGTCCATGCCGAACGCGCTGGTTCGCAGGAGGCGATTGCGCGCGGAAAAAGCGAATTGATCCAGTCGCTCCCGGAGGATGGCGTTGCCATCCTCAACTTCGATGATCCCTGGGTTCGCAAAATGGAGGAGAAATCCAAAGCGCGCGTCTTCTTCTACGGGCTTTCACCCGAAGCGGACTTGTGGGCAGACCAGATCGAAGGGCTTGGCTTGGACGGCATCCGCTTTCGCCTGCATTACAAAAGTGAAGTCCTGCATGCCCGCGTCCCCATGATCGGACGTCATTCCGTGCATACAGTTTTACGCGCCGCATCCGTCGGCTTGAACGACGGACTGACTTGGCAGGAAATTCTGGAAGGGCTTTCGCACGGTCATGCGCAGTTGAGGCTCGTGGCGGTGCGAAGCGAGATCGGCGCATTGATTCTCGATGATACATACAACGCTTCGCCAGAATCCATGCTCGCCGCCTTGAATCTGCTGGGCGAATTGGACGGGCGCAAGATTGCCGTGTTGGGCGACATGCTCGAACTCGGTCCCTACGAACGGCAGGGACATGAAATGGTGGGCATGCGCGCCGCGCAGGTGGCAAAGATACTCATCACCCTCGGCGCCCGCGGACACATGATCGCTGAAGCGGCTCGCCGCGCCAGAATGAAACCGACGAACATCATTGAATTTGAGTCCCCCGAACCCATTGTGGATTGGCTGAAGCAGAACCTGACCTCGAACGATACGGTGCTGATCAAAGGCTCTCACGGCTTGCGCATGGACCGCATCACCGCCGCGCTGGAGGTGCGTTCATGAGACAGATCGCGCTTTCCCTCAGCCTTGCCAGCCTTGCCTTCATCATGACCGCGATCTGGGGCGGACCACTGCTTCGCATTCTCCGGCATTTCAAAATCGGCAAGATCATCCGCGTGGAGGAACCCGGTCATCACGGCGTGAAGATGGGTACGCCCACCATGGGCGGCGTCATGTTCATTTTGCCGGTGCTGATGTTCAGCGGATTGCTGAACGCGGTGGCATTGATCGGCGTGACCACCAGCGGGGTGGGGCGTTCTGTCCTTTTGCCGATGGCGGTCATGTTCGCTTATGCCGTCCTCGGCGCAGTGGACGATTGGGAGGGGATTCGCGGCAAGCGTCGGGGCGATGGGATGCGGGCGCGCACCAAGTTCATGTTCCAGGTCATCCTTGCGTTGCTCACGGCGTATGCCCTCAAATATTTGATAGAAGCGCCCGACCTGTATCTGCCGGGTTTCTTCTTTGAAATCGAGCTGGGCTGGTGGTACGTGCCGATTGCCGCCTTCATCATTGTGGCTGAGTCCAACGCCGTCAACTTCACCGATGGACTGGACGGGCTTGCCGGTCTCATCGCCGCCACGGCGATTGCGGCGTTTGGCGGCATTGCGCTGATGCAGGAGCAATGGTACCTGGCGCGTTTTTGTTTCATTCTGGTCGGCGCATTGTTTGGCTTCTTATGGTTCAACGTCCATCCCGCTGAATTGTTCATGGGCGACACAGGCTCGCTTTCGCTTGGCGCGGTGCTGGCTGTCATTGCGTTGATGACGGGACAGTGGCCCATGCTGTTGGTCATCGGCATCATCCCGTTGAGCGAGATGTTAAGCGTCGTCATCCAGATCGCCTACTTCCGCTGGACGGGCGGCAAGCGCTTCTTCAAAATGGCGCCCATCCATTTGCATTTCGAATTACTCGGCTGGAGCGAGACCCAGGTCGTGCAGCGCTTCTGGCTGATCGGCTTGATGGCTGCCTTGATTGGCATAGGATTGTCGCAGGTATAGTGATTATGTCATTGCGAGGGCAATGCTCTTTCGCCCGAAGCAATCTCCAGTTCAGAGTAGAGATTGCTTCGTCGGGATGAACGCCTTCTCGCAATGACGATTGAACGATATGAAAAACTGGACCAACACCCACGTTCTCATCCTCGGAGCCGCGAGACAAGGCATTGCCCTCGCGCGCTGGCTTGCTCGTCGCGCCTCTCACGTGACCTTGAGCGACTCGCGCCCCGCCGAAGCCTTTGCCTCCGCCCAAGCCTCTCTCGCAGACTTGAACGTCTCATGGGCGCTGGGTGGTCATCCACTCGAATTACTGGAGGAGACCGATGTGTTGTGTCTTTCCGGCGGCGTGCCGTTGACGCTGCCCATCGTGCGGGAAGCCGTCAAACGCGGCATTCCACTTTCCAACGACTCGCAGATTTTCATGGAGGTCGCCCCCTGCAAAACCATCGGCATCACCGGCTCGGCTGGCAAGACGACGACCACAACGCTGGTGGGTGAGATGGCGAAGTTGATGTATGGTAAGCGCGCATTTGTTGGCGGCAACATCGGCGACCCGCTCATCAACTACGTGGACGAGATGACTGCCGAAGACCTTGCCATCATGGAACTGTCATCCTTTCAACTCGACCAGATGACCATTTCTCCAAACATCGCCGCGATCTTGAACATCACGCCGAATCATCTGGATCGTCACGGAACGATGGAAGCCTACATCCAAGCCAAAGCGCGGATTTTGGATTTTCAATCTGCCAGTGATATTGCCATTCTCGGCAGGGACGATGCGGGCGCATGGAATTTGCGGGATCGCGCGAAAGGCAAATTGTTCACGTTCAGCCTGCGCGACCTGGAAGAGGATTTGAACGGCGCATATTTGCAGGACGGCTTGCTGAGTCTGCGAGATGGATTTGCCTACGTTCCGCTCTTGTTGCGCGAGAAGGTGCAATTGCGCGGCGACCATAACATTGCCAACGTGCTTGCGGCGTTTGCCATCGGTCATGCGGCGGGCTTCAAATTGGACGCCATGCTCGAAGCCGTGGAGGAATTTCGCGGCGTGCCGCATCGCCTGGAATTGATCCGTGAGTTGAATGGCGTACGCTGGTACAACGATTCGATTTCCACCGCGCCGGAGCGAAGCATGGCGGCTGTCCATGCGTTCGAGGAGCCGATTGTGCTGCTGCTCGGCGGGCGGGACAAGAATCTTCCCTGGGGCGACCTTGCCAGGCTGGTCTGCGAACGGGTGGATCACCTTGTGGTGTTCGGCGAGGCGGGGGAAATGATTCAGAAAATAGTGGCAGGCGTCGGCGGAGAGAGAGGCGTTGACATTCGCCGCGCAAAGACCCTGAAGGAAGCGGTCGCGCTGGCGGCGGAAGTTGCATCCGCCGGGGATGTCGTCCTTTTGTCGCCGGGCGGCACGAGTTTCGATGAGTTCAAGGATTTTGCGGAGAGAGGAGAAGCGTTTCGGACATGGGTGCGGGAACTTTCATAAAAGGACGCTCGCAGTATAGCCCCGCGAATTTTGTGCGCGGCTTCGACATGCCTTTGCTGGTTGCGGTCATTGCGCTGGTGGTGTTCGGATTGGTGATGTTGTATTCCGCGTCGTGGGATTTTTCGCGCGCGGCGTTCGACGGCGATGCCATGTACATGTTCAACCGCCAGGTAATGTGGCTTGGGCTTGGGCTTGTGGCGGCGCTGATCATGGCGTTCTTCGATTATCACCGCTGGCGAAAACTGGTTGTGCCTGCCATGGCAGTGACCATCATCATGCTGGTCATGGTTTTGTTGATGAGCGAGATTCGTTTCAACGCGAAACGCGCCGTCTTCGACGGTTCGGTGCAGCCTTCGGAGTTGGCAAAACTGGTTTCCATTTTGTATCTTGCCGTTTGGTTGTATGCGAAGCGCCAGTTTTTACAGGATATTTCGCTTGGTTTGATTCCGTTGGGCGTGATTTTGGGAGTCGTCGGCGGCTTGATCTATCAGCAGCCCGATTTGAGCGCTGCCGCAACCGTGCTGGTGTTGGGAGGTCTGCTTTTCTTCCTTGCGGGCGGCGACTTGAAACAGATCGGCGTGCTGCTGATCATTGCAATGATCGCCGGATCGATTGTGGCATCTGTCAGCCTGACGGGACGCGAGCGTGTGACCGATTTTGTAGCGGGTATCAAAGACCCATTGCAGGCATCGTATCATGTCCGGCGTTCGTTCGAGGCGATTGTCAACGGCGGCTGGTTCGGCGTGGGCATTGGAAAATCTCTTTCCAAAGTGACCGGCTTGCCCGTGCCGCCAACGGACAGCGTCTTCGCTGTTGTGGTGGAGGAACTCGGCTGGTTTGGCGCGGTAACGTTGATTGGTCTCTACGCATTTCTCGTCTGGCGCGGATTTGTGATTGCGCGCCGCGCTCCCGACATGCTTGGCACATTGCTGGCTTCGGGTCTTGTCATTTGGATCGGCATGGAAGCGCTGGTCAATATGGCGGTCATGGTTGGGCTGTTGCCGTTTGCCGGAAACGCCCTGCCGTTCGTCAGCGCGGGCGGCTCGAACCTGGTCACCACGCTTGCGGCGTTGGGAATTCTTTTCAATATTTCGCGCCAGGCAGGCGACGCGACGATTTCAGATGAAGAATGGAGGTCTTACAGTGCGGTTGTTAATTTGCGCTGGGGGAACGGGCGGAGGCGTGTATCCCGCGCTCGCCGTTCTCGAAGCGTTGAAGAAGAAGCATCCAAACGTTGAAACCCTGTGGGTGGGCGGTGAAGGCGGCATGGAGGAGGAACTCGTGACTCGCGCGGGCATCCCATATCGCTCCGTGCCTGCGGCGGGCGTGCATGGCGTCGGCTTGCGCGCGCTCCCGGGCAACCTTGCCAAACTCACGCGCGGCGTGATCGCATCACGCCGCATCCTCCGCAGTTTTAAACCGGATGTTCTGTTCTTCACCGGCGGTTACGTCGCTGCGCCGATGGCAGTCGCCGGAAATCGAATTCCAACCGTGTTGTATGTGCCGGATATCGAACCCGGTCTCGCGCTCAACTTCCTCGCCCATTTTGCGGATGTCATCACCGTGACCGCGCCAGACTCTAAAAAATATTTCAAAAACCCGAAGCGGATCGTCCTCTCAGGCTACCCGCTTCGCCCTGACCTCGAAGCCTGGTCCCGCGAAAAAGCGGCTTCATACTTTGGGCTTGACTCCGCCAAACCCGTCCTGCTGGTGACAGGCGGGAGCAAAGGCGCGCGCTCCATCAATACAACCGTGATGAATCATTTGCACGAATTGCTCGATATTGCGCAAATCATTCACATCACCGGCTCATTGGACTGGCAGGCAATCGAAGAAAAATCCCGCCGCCTGCCCGCCGGCTTGAAGGCGCGTTACCATGCCACGCCCTACCTGCACGAAATGGGCGCGGCGCTCGCCGCAGCAGACCTTGTCCTTTCGCGCGCGGGCGCGTCCACGCTGGGCGAATATCCGTTTTTCGGTCTGCCCGCCGTGCTTGTGCCGTATCCGTATGCGTGGCGCTACCAAAAAGTCAACGCCGATTATCTTGCCGGGCATAACGCCGCAGTCATCTTGCAGGATGAATTGCTGGAAGATAAACTTTTACCCGTGATAAAGGACATTCTGTTGAACGAACACAAACGGGAATCTATGCAGGCTTCCATGAAACAATTATCCAACCCCCGCGCTGCGGATGTCATCGCCAGCCAGTTGGTCGAACTGGCAGGAGAGCAAACCCCATGATGAGTATCGTTTATATTTTTTGGATGTACGTCCTCCTCTTTGCCGTGATCGGCGCCATGCGCGGCTGGGCAAAGGAGTTGCTGGTCGCCTTCAGCCTGGTCACCGCGCTGGCGGTAAACCTGCTGTTGGAGAAATACATCCCCCTTGTGCGCGACCTGAAAGACCCCAAGTCCCTGTTTTGGATTCGCACCATCATCGTGATTGCGTTGGTCTATTTTGGGTATCAGACCGTTTCTTTGGCGAGGCTGGCATCCAAGGCGGCGCGTGAACGACTGCAAGACGCCCTCTTCGGCGCAGTGCTGGGCGGCTCCAACGGATATTTGGTCGCCGGGACGGTCCTGTATTACAACCACGTGGCGGATTATCCCTATCCCGATATCATCAGCCGCGCCACGGACCCGAAAATCGTCGAAACGGTGGAACGGATGATGACATACATGCCGCCGCGCTTTTTGGGCGAGCCGGGCATCTACTTTGCAGTCATCATCATCCTGATTTTCATCATCGTTGTTTACATCTGAAAACTATTTAACTGCATTACTATCCAACTATTTAACTATGACACGCGTTCACTTCATCGGCATTGGGGGTTCAGGGCTTTCTGCCATCGCGCGCCTGCTTAAGGAGAGCGGCTACGAAGTGACAGGCTCCGACCAGGCTCTTTCCGCCTTTGCCGTTGACCTGCAGAACGCGGGCGTTTCGATCTACATCGGTCATCACCCGCGCAACGTGACCGGAGCGGATTGGGTCGTGCGATCCTCTGCGATCAAGGATGACAATCCCGAGGTCGAAGCGGCGAAGCGCGCCGGCATTCCCGTTTACAAACGTTCGGATTTCCTCGGTCGTTTGATGTCGAATAAGACTGGCATCGCCGTTTCGGGGACGCATGGCAAAACCACCACCACCGCCATGATCGCGTGGATGTTGTATGCGATGAAACGCGACCCGTCCTTCATCGTCGGTGGGACGCTCAACAACCTGAAAGTGAATGCGCGCGCGGGTCAGGGCGAGGCGTTCGTGATCGAAGCGGACGAATATGACCGCATGTTCCTCGGCTTGAAACCGCAGATCGAAATTGTGACCAGCCTCGAACACGATCATCCTGATTGTTTTCCAACCTTCGATGACATGTATTCCGCCTTCCAAAGTTTTGTGGAGCTGCTCCCCCCCGACGGCGCGTTGATCGCCTGCGCCGAAGACGAAGGCGCCTTCACTCTTCTGACCCATGCGCGCCGCAAAGGATTGAACATCGTTTCCTACAGCGTGCAGGGCGAAATGACCATCAACAGCCCGCAATGGATGCAGGCGCGCGCGTTAAAGCCGAACAATCGCGGCGGGTTCGATTTTTCCGCGATGACGAACATGGCTTCCGCCGATATGTTGCATGTTTCCCTGCAAGTGCCGGGCGAACATAACGTCCGCAATGCGCTTGCAGCGTTGTCGGTTGCGGCGACGCTGGGACTCCCTTTGCAGGAGGCGGCGAATGCGTTGAGTCAATTCACAGGGACGGGACGCCGCTTTGAAATTCGCGGCGAACGCAAAGGCGTGATTCTCGTTGACGATTATGCTCATCACCCCACCGAGATTCGCGCCACGCTGGCAGGCGCAAAGGCGCGTTATCCCAACCGTCGCATTTGGGCGGTCTGGCAGCCGCACACGTATTCGCGCACGCAGGCATTGTTCTATGAATTTTCGCGCGCGTTCTCCGATGCCGATGAAGTTTTAGTTACCGAAATTTACGCCTCGCGTGAAGCGAAACAAAAATTTTCCTCCGCCGAAGTTGTGAGCGCCATGCCGCATCCTTCCGCGCATTACAGCGGCACGGTTTTGGAGACGAAAAATCACCTGTTGAGAAATCTGCGCTCCGGCGATGTGGTCATTGTGCTTTCCGCCGGCGATGCCGACCAGATCAACACCCTGCTTTTGAAGGAATTGTGAGGTTGATATGGATGACGCACGGGAACAAACGCTTCAAACCCGGACCGATGTGATTGCCCTGCCCCCATTGAAGATGGTCCTCGTCCATGCAAAGGACGATCTCGAAAACGCCCTTGTGGAAGAGACCCAGCCTGTGAAGCCGCAGGAGCCGGTCGAACCACAGGCAGTGAAGAAGTTGATCGAGCATTTGGAGAAGAAATCCTAGACGTAATGGTTATGGAAAATATCATGTCTGCTGTTGATGTATTGCGCCAGAAATTTGGTGATGCCGTGCAGGAGAATGCTTCTCTTGCGCCGTATACCTCTGCGCGTATTGGCGGACCTGCGGATGCGCTGCTCACGGTCAAATCGGCGGATGATCTTGCGGACGCGATGCAATTGATCTGGGAACATGACCTGCCTTATTACATCCTCGGCGGCGGCTCGAATGTGTTAGTCAGCGATAAAGGCTTTCGCGGAGTCGTGGTTTTGAATCGGGCGAAGGAAGTCCGCTTTGAGACTGGCGACCAGCCCCGGGTCTGGTGTGAGGCGGGAGTCGTCATTGCGAATCTGGCGAAGCGCTGTGCGTCCAAAGGTCTGGCTGGACTCGAATGGTCTGCCACTGTCCCCGGCACGGTGGGCGGCGCGGTGTACGGCAATGCGGGCGCGTTCGGCGGCGATATGAACGGAAATCTGATATGGGCTGAAATATTGACGAAGAACGGGCGCGAGAAATTGCCGGTTGATCGAATGGGTTATGGTTATCGCACGAGCGTTTTGAAACGCGGCGAGATGAAGGGCATCATATTAAGCGCATTGTTGAAGTTAAAAAACTCAACGAAAGAGGAAGTGTCTGTTAAAATCGAACAATTCAGCGAACGCCGAAAAGCCGCGCAGCCGCCCGGCGCAAGCATGGGTTCCATGTTCAAGAACCCTGAGGGCGACCATGCGGGGCGTTTGATCGAAGCCGCGGGTTTGAAAGGGACGCGCATCGGCAGCGCTGAGATCAGTACGCTGCACGGAAATTTTTTCATCAACCATGGCGAGACAAAGGCGGAAGATATTCGCGCCTTGATTCAGTTGGCGCAAAGAACGGTGTTCGAGAAATTCAATGTGAAGCTGGAATTGGAAGTTGAGTTGGTTGGAGAATGGTGAAACGCGAAATGCGAGACACGATGAGCGAAACGCAAAACGCAAAACGCGAAACGCGGTTGGATGATGTCACATGACTGAGAAAAACGAGATTACATATCAAGAATGGGAAGAGACTGCCCCCGAGGTTTTCAAGAAGGATTCTCTCTGGCAGATGAAAGCCCATAAATATGCGCTCTTTCTGGGTCATCTGGCATGGTATGACGTTACAAAATTAGTGAACGACGGCAGGACCCGGAAACTGGCGGATCAACTTTACGATTCGGTCGGCTCTGTTCCTGCGAATTTATCGGAAGGTTATTCGAGAGGCACAGGAAGAGATCGCGCCCGTTTTTATGAGTACTCGCTCGGTTCGGCGCGTGAAAGCATGGATCGTTATTATTCCGGCAGGCATGTGATTGGAGAAACCATTGTGGAACATCGTTACCTGGTCTTGAACGAAATTATCCGCCTGCTTCTGGTCATGGTCCCCCAACAACGCGGCCGCGCCCTGCGGGAAGACCCCGTGCCTTATCAAACTTCAGCCGCATTTGAGGAAATACCTCAACCCTACTAACTTTTGCGTTTTGCTCCTTGCGTTTTTCGTTTGGAATTTTATGTCAACTCCTTTATCTTCCCCTCCCCGCAAACTCCACGTTGCCGTACTCTTCGGCGGACGTTCGGGCGAACATGATGTTTCGCTGATGTCTGCGCGTTCCGTTTTATCGGTGCTTGATCCCGAACGATACGATGTGACCCAGATCGGCATCACGCTCGACGGCAACTGGTTGACAGGCGCGAACGCGTTGGAAGCCTTTGAAAAGAATGACGTAAAAGATTTGGACCGCGTCATCCCGCCGACTGAACCTGCTTCGCGCCAATCGCTGTTTGTTCTGCGCTCCACCAAAACGGGTGAGCGGCTTGAGACTCTCGCCAAAATTGATGTCTTCTTCCCCGTCCTGCATGGACCGTTCGGCGAGGACGGCACGATCCAGGGCTTGTTCGAAATGGCGGATGTTGCCTATGTTGGCGCGGGCGTGGCGGGATCGTCCGTCGGCATGGACAAAGGCATCTTCAAGGATGTGATGCGCGCGAACGGAATCCCAATCGTCGAATCGATCCTGCTTCTGCGAAGCGAAATCGAAACGGACATGAACGCCGTCATCGAAAAAGCCGAAGCGATGAGCGCATATCCTCTCTTCACCAAGCCCGCCAACCTCGGATCGTCGGTTGGAATTACCAAATGCAATTCCCGCTCCGACCTCGCCGAAGGCTTGATGGACGCCGCCCGCTATGACCGCCGCATCCTCATCGAACGCGGTGTCGGCAACGCGCATGAAATTGAAGTCAGCGTGTTGGGCAACGAAGAACCGCAGGCATCCGTATGCGGCGAAGTCCTGCCGAGCCGCGAGTTCTACTCCTACGAATCGAAATATGTTGACGGCACATCCGGTCTGCTCATCCCCGCGTCGTTGCCGGATGAAGTGACCGAAAAGATTCGCGCATACGCCATCCGCGCCTACAAAGCCATTGACTGCGCGGGCATGGCGCGCGCCGATTTCTTCGTCGAGAAGGAAACAAACCGGATATATCTCAACGAGTTGAATACCATTCCAGGCTTCACTTCCATCAGCATGTACCCGAAACTCTGGCAGGCAAGCGGACTGGAATATTCAAAACTCGTGGATCGCCTGATCGAACTGGCGCTCGAACGCAAAGCCCAGCGTGACCACACCGAACGCCGGAGGATGGCATGAGCGCCAAACGCAGCCAGACCCGCGCTGAACTCGTCCGCCGCAGGCGGGCGGAACGTGTTAACCGCGAACTCGAGCAGATCACGAAGCAGGCGCTCAAGCCCGCAGTCAAGGTCACTTCGCGCGCGCCCACCATTCCTCTTTCTGCTGTGCCGCAGCGCCAGCAGAAACGCCGCCGTTTCAACGTTGTGTTCGGCATGCCGGAAATCCATCTGCACCGACCGAAATTTTCCATGCCGCGTTTCCATGCGAATTGGCGGCTGGCATCCTTCCTTTTTGCGCTCCTGCTTGGCACAGCCATATACTTCGCGCTTACCCTGCCGTATTTCCACGTGCCAACCGCCACTGTGCTTGGCAATAACCGCTTGAGCAGGGAAGAGATCACCGCCGTGCTGGGAGTCACGGGTCAATCCATCTTTACCGTCCAGCCGCAGGACCTCCGCGCGCGATTGCTCATGAACTACCCGGAACTGCTTTCGGCGGAGGTAAATGTCTACTTGCCGAACCATGTTTACGTCACGGTGGTGGAGCGTCAGCCGCTCATCTTCTGGCAGCAGGAAGGCGAAGGCTATACGTGGATCGATCAAAACGGCGTGGCATTCGTCCCGCGCGGATTTGTCGAAGGACTCATCCCGGTCATCGCGCGGGACGCGCCGCCCGCGGGCGCTCCATCTTTGGATGACCCTCTCAGCCCGCCGCCCTACATGACCCGTGAATTGGTGGACGCCATTCTCGCTCTCGCCCCGCTCGCGCCTGCGAACACGACCATGACCTTTTCCTCCGCCGGCGGCTTGGGCTGGACCGACCCGCGCGGATGGCGGGCGGCGTTCGGCAAAAGCGCGCGCGACATGCCTTTGAAGATGCGCGTGTATCAGTCGCTTGTGGATTCATTGACGGCGCAAGGCAAAACCCCCGAATACATCAGCGTGGTTTACCTCGATGGACCGTACTACCGCATGGCTGAAACCGAAACGGACGAATCAACCGAAGAACTGTTTGTGGACAGCGGACAATAAGATGGACGAAATTGTAGTCGGCATTGACGTAGGCACGACCAAGGTTTGCACCCTCGTTGGGCGCGTGGAGGATGAAAAGAACCTCCGCATTCTCGGCGTGGGCATCGAACCGTCTGAAGGCATCCGCAAGGGAATCATTGTGGACCTGCCCGCCGCGTCGCAAGCCATCAAACGTTCCGTCGAAAAAGCGGAAGGGACTTCCGGCTTGGAGATCACCACCGCGCTGGTCAGCCTCGCGGGCGCGCACGTCTCGTCCGTCAACAGCCGCGGCGCGGCGGGCATCCCCGGCGGAATCATAGACGTGTCAGACCTTGCGCGCGCGCTCGACCAGGCGCAGGCAATCGCCATCCCGCATGACCGCGAAATCGTGCATGTCATCCAACGTGGCATTTCGGTGGATGGGCAGGAAGGCGTCAAGACGCCGGTTGGAATGCACGGTTACAAACTCGAAGTCGAAACGCACATCATCACCGCCGCCACCGCCACAGTGGATAACCTTCGTCAATGCGTCAGCGCGGCTGGGGTGGACATCCAGCAATTCGTCCTCAACCCGCTTGCCTCCGCTGAAGTGGTGTTGACCGAGCAGGAACGCGAAATGGGAGTTGCCGTCTGCGACATCGGCGGCGGCACAACCGACCTGGCGATCTACGTGGACGGCGACGTGTGGCACACGATGGTGCTTGCCGTCGGCGGCAATCACGTCACCCAGGATATCGCGCATGGTTTGCGTCTGCCGATTGCCCAGGCGGAGGAAGTCAAAAAACAGCAGGGATATGCCGTCAGGTCCGATGTTGGAAGCGAGGAGTATTTCCTCATCCGTCCGTTTGGCGAGGATCACGACATTCGCATCAATCGCCAGGACCTGGCTCACATCATCGAAGCGCGCGTCGAAGAAACTTTCCGGCTGATTCTTCAGGAGATCAAACGTTCCGGCTACGATGGGCTGCTCCCCGCCGGAATGGTGTTGACAGGCGGCACAGCCGCATTGCCCGGTATTAACCGGGTTGCAAGCGAAGTGCTGGGAATCCCCGTACGAACCGCGAGACCGGAAAACCTCAAAGGTCTCGTGGATAAGCTTTATTCACCCGCATATTCGACCAGCGTTGGATTGTTGAATTGGGCGGTTGCAATGCACGGTCAGGATATTGCCCTTTCAGGCGGCGGAAGACGCCGCCGCAGATCGCGAGGAGAGAAAACCATGAATTTTGACGCCGTAAAAAATTGGATAAAACGATTGCTGCCTTAAGATTGACTCCTGTTTTTTCATAAATGGTCATGAAACAGATGATAACGGTCAATGAGAAAAGAATCACAAAGGTCATTTAAACCCTGTTAAAAAATCGCATTCTCGTTTAAGATTGGCACATTCCTTGCCAGGAGGAACAAATGGACACGAACAAACGAAACCTGCAAAACGAAACCTTCGCCCGCATTAAAGTCATCGGGGTCGGCGGCGCCGGTCAAAATGCCGTCAACCGCATGATGGAGGAAGGCATTCAAGGCGTGGAATTCATCGCCGCCAACTCAGACGCGCAGGCGCTGACGCTCTCCCGCGCGCCCATCCGCGTGCGCCTCGGCGACAAGATCACGCGCGGTCTCGGCGCGGGCGGCGATCCCGAAGTCGGGCGTAAAGCCGCGGAAGAATCATCCGATGAACTTTACAACGTGATGAAAGGCGCGGACATGGTCTTCGTCACGGCGGGTATGGGCGGCGGCACAGGCACGGGCGCGGCGCCCGTTGTGTCACAGGTCGCCAAAGAGTGCGGCGCGCTGACCATCGGCGTTGTCACCCGTCCCTTCACCTTTGAAGGCGGCAAACGCGCGCAATCCGCCGAGGCGGGCGTTGCAAAAATGAAGGAACACGCGCATACGCTCATTTCCATTCCCAACGATCGTTTGCTCCAACTGGCGGATAAAAAATCCTCCCTGCAGGATGCCTTCCGCATGGCGGATGAAGTCCTGCACCAGGGCATTCAAGGCATCTCCGAATTGATCACCATCCCCGGCTTGATCAACCTCGACTTTGCCGACGTCCGCGCAATCATGTCTGAAGGCGGCGCGGCGCTCATGGCGGTCGGTCACGGCTCCGGCGAAGATCGCGCCAAAACAGCCGCCGAGCAAGCCATCTCCAGCCAACTGCTCGACATCACCATCGACGGCGCGCGCGGCGTGCTCTTCAACGTCACCGGCGGACCGAACATGACCCTCTTTGAAGTTAACCAGGCAGCCGCCATCATCCGCGAAACGGCGCATCCCGACGTCAACATGATCTTCGGCGCGGTCATTGACCCAGACATGGGCGACGACATCCGCGTCACCGTCATTGCGACGGGATTCGAACGCAGCGGAGTCCCGCGGCGCGCCCTCGAACGCCTCCCCCGGACCGAGAAGCCTGTTCCCGTTTCGACGCCTTTCACACGCCCCAGCGAATCCGTGAGCGTCAACGCCGAACCCCGCTCCTCCTCCGGGATAAAATCGCAGCCCGCCCCCAACCTCAACAACGACGATCTCGACGTCCCAACATTTTTGAGAAACAGGCGATAAGTAGAATTGAAAAGACCCCAAAGGCTGGAAAACCTTTGGGGTCTCTTTTATTTTGGTAAAATAGACTTGATGAAAGCCCAACTTCCCCACCCCACGCACTACTCCTACCTCCAACATCGCAGACAACGCAATCTGCAGATCATCCTGCCCGTCGTTCTAAGTTCCCTGCTTTTCGTCGGCATGATCGTCCTGATCAGCCTTGCCACTTTCAAATCCGGCGGCGACGTGGGGCGCTGGGCGGCAATATCCACGATCTGGATCGTTATTCCGATCATGATTGCAGGATTGATCTTTCTTGCGCTGCTTCTCAGTCTTATCTATTTGATGGCGCGGGCGCTTGGGGCTTTGCCGCACTACACCGGCATTGCGCAGGACTACGCCTATAAAGCGCGCGGATATGTCCTGCGCGGGACGGAAATGTTGGTCAAACCCATCCTTGCCATGAACGGCTGGCTGGAGACTGCCAAGGCTTTTCTTGAAAGGATAACTCCATGAACAAAAGCAGAGTGATTTTGGGCGGCGCGTTGATCGGCGCGTTGACGGGTCTTATTGCCGCCCTGCTTCTTTCGCGCCGCGCCGAACGCCACGAACGCGAAACCGCCCTCACTACAGGAGAGGGACTGAAGATCGGCGTGCTGGTTTTCGGTCTGTTGAGGGCAATCGCCTCCCTGAATGACGATTGACCTGGCGTCTGAAAAAAAGACCGATAATCGTAATGGATTATCGGTCTTTTTATCTTTATAATGAGGATGCCCAAGGTAACATTTGTGAATCGAGGAGCGCCGGATGACGGAATCTTCTTTTAAGGGGAGTGATTCGTTTCTTGAGTTTTTCAGGAATCAGGATTCCGTCATGCTCATTGTCGAACCTTCATCGGGAAGGATACTCGACGCAAACCCCGCGGCGGAGGCGTTTTATGGATATACCCCGCCGCAGTTTGCCGCGCTCAACTTTACGGATATCCATTCGCTGTTGCCCGACTCTGGGAACGCAGGGTGGGAAACCTTCTTTGGCGGCAGCGGCGGCTGGCGCGCGCTTCTCTCCAAACATGCCGACGGCGGAACCCAAACGGTTGAAGTCAGCGTTTCCACAATTCATCTGGATGGAAAGCCCGCCCTTGCCTGCGTCATCCGCGATTTTCCGCCGCGCAACCGCCCATGGATGGGCGATCTCAGATTTCGCATGCTTGCGGAACATGTCCCCGCCGTGGTCTACCAATGCCTCAATGATGAAAAATTCACCATCACCTACATCAACGACGCCGTTTTTCAGTTGACAGGCTACCCCGCAAAAGCATTCATGGACGGGGATATCAGTTTTTTCGATCTCTATCACCCCGACGATATCTCCATTGCCACCTCGCCGTTTCGAAAGGATTTTCACATCACCTACCGCATCCGCCATGGATCGGGAGAATGGCATTGGGTGGACGAATGGGGCGCGGGGATGTTCGATGAAGATGGGCGGATCGAGTACCTCGAAGGGATCATGCTCGATATCACCCCGCAGAAACTTGCCGAAGAGGCGCTGCGTGAATCGGAGGAACGCTATCATTCCCTGTTCGACGGTATGATGGATGGCATCTATCGCAGCACCCACAACGGGAAATTTGTGGATGTCAACCCCGCCATGGTCAAAATGTTCGGTTATTCCTCGAAGGAGGAGATGTTGGGGGTGGATATCAAAAATGAACTTTACTTCTCGCCCGAAGAGAGGGGAAGCCACATTCTGGATACGGGCAAGGAGGAAATCGAAGTCTACCGGATGCGGCGAAAGGACGGATCCGAGATCTGGGTGGAGGATCACGGCTATTACGTTCATGATGAGGCGGGGAATATCGTCCACCACGAAGGCATGCTGCGCGATGTCACCGAACGGGTCCGGGCGATGGAGGCGCTTCGCGAAGGCGGGAAACTGCTCAAAGAGTCGCAGGCGATTGCCAGGCTGGGTAGTTACCTGCTGGACGTCCCCTCAGGGAAGTGGAAAAGTTCGGATATTCTCGATGAAATCTTTGGAATTGACGAATCTTACGATCATTCGGTGGAGGGTTGGATCAACCTTATCCACCCGGATGACCGGGAGGAAATGCTCCGTTATTTCAATGAAGAAGTCATTGCAAAACGCGGCAGGTTCGACAAGGATTACCGAATCATCCGGCAGAACGACAAAGCAGAACGCTGGGTGCATGGCATAGGTGAGTTGGGGCTGGATGCCGGCGGGCGGGTGTTGACAATGAAAGGCAGCATTCAGGATATTACCGAACGCAGGCAAATGGAGGAGACCCTGCGCCAGCGGCTGATCGAATTGGAAATTTTATATAAGGTTTCCGCTTCCCTGCGCACTGTACAAACCTTTGAAGAAACCCTGCCCGTTTTGTTGGATGCGACGCTCTCCGCCCTGGGGACGGACGCCGGCGCGATTCTGCTTCATCACCCCGATGCCGGGGAATTGCGCGTCGCATCGGCTCGAGGCTGGTTCACGCATATCCAACACATCCCTGTCAAGCCCGGCGAAGGACTGCCCGGCAGGGTCTTTCTCACCGGTCAGCCGTTTTTATCCGATGAGTTTGCATGGGAGGCTTTGCCCTCATCTTTTGCGCACCGCCGAATTCCAGGCGGATGGGGCGGCGCCTGCCTGCCGATTCGAGCCGGGAACGAAATGGTTGGGGTATTGTTTGTGGCAGTGGAACTGCCGCGCCGGATCACCCCGGAACAAATGAAACTCCTGTACTCCCTGGTTGAAATTGCGGGGTCCACCCTGCATCGCGCCAGGCTGTATGACGAGACCGCGCGGCGCGCTGTGGAGTTTGCGTCATTGTATGAAACAAGCCGGACGCTATCCGAACAGATGGACTTGAAAACGTTGTTGCAGTTCATCGTGGATACGGCGAAAAAAATGCTCGATTCCGAATCCAGCGGCATATACTTGTACGACCCGTCCGCTCAAGAGTTGGAACTAACCGTGGACACAAAATCCTACCTTGACAGGGGATCGCGCATAAAGATCGGCGAGGGAGCGGCGGGGCGCGTGGCGCAAACCCGCGCGCCGCTTCGCATCGATGATTATTCCGCATGGGAAGGACGTTCGCCCCAATACGAGGGCATTCCTTTGCGCGCGGTGCTGGAAGTGCCAATGCTGTACGGCGGCGAACTGATCGGCGTTTTGACCGTTGACGAAATCGGCGATTCCGAGCGCAAATTCACAAAAGCGGACGAACGCCTGCTCTCGCTCTTTGCCTCGCAAGCCGCTGGCGCCATCCACTCGACGCGCCTGCGCGAAGAGGCGCTTGACCGCCTGCGTCATTTACAGACCCTCCGCGCAATCGACAAAGCCATCGCCTCCAGCCTCGACCTGCGCATTACGCTGAATATTCTCCTCAACCATGTTCTCGACCAACTGAATGCGGATGCCGCCGACGTCATGTTGATCCATCCTTACGAAAAAACCCTGCGCTATTCGGCGGGGCAGGGATTCAGGACGAACTATATCGAAAGCGCCGAAATTCGCCTCAACGACGACTTTGCGGGGCGAGCCGTCATGGAGCGGCGCGTGATCAAAGTTTCCAACCGCGAAGACATTCGCGGAAACATCCCCTTTCACCGGCTCTGGGTCGAGGAAGACTTCGTTGATTACATCTGCGCCCCCCTCATTGTCAAGGGGGAAGTCAAAGGCGTGTTGGAAGTTTACGGGCGTTCCAAACTCAACCCCGGCAGCGAGTGGTTCGAATTTTTGGAAACCCTTGCCGGGCAGGCTGCCATCACCATCGACAACGCCCAGATGTTCGACAATACCCAGCGCGTCAACATGGAACTGGCAATCGCCTACGAAGCCACCATCGAAGGCTGGTCGCGCGCGCTCGACTTGCGCGAAAAAGAAGCCGAAGGGCATACCCGCCGCGTCACAGAACTCACCCTCGCGCTCGCAAAGGCAATGGGCATCAAGGACAGCGAATTGCAGCACATTCGCCACGGCGCCCTCCTGCACGACATCGGCAAGATGGGCATCCCCGACCGCATCCTGCTCAAGAAGGGAAAATTGACGGAAAAGGAATGGGAGGAAATGCGCAAACATCCCGCGCTCGCGCATCAAATGCTGAACCCCATCCACTACCTGCGCCGCGCATTGGAGATTCCCTACTGCCATCACGAAAAATGGGACGGCTCCGGCTACCCCAATGGACTCAAGAGAGAGCAGATACCGCTCTCCGCGCGCATCTTCACCGTGGCAGATGTTTGGGATTCCCTGATCAGCCCCCGCTCCTACCGCAAAGCGTGGACGAAAAAGAAGGCGCTGGCTTACATCAGGGAACAAAGCGGAAAACATTTCGACCCGCGCGTTGTCAAAGCCTTTCTGAAGTTGATTGACAATTCCAAAGACGCTTGACAATTCAGAACGCCTGTTCTAAAATCTCCCCATTCGACCCATCCCCGATTTAATGATTGAGAACCGCTCATGGATTCCATCTCCAAACAAACCTACCGCCGCTTCCTCCTCGCCTCACAGGGACTTTGGCCTGGTCGCCGCTACCGGGGCTTGACCGGCGCCGATTCCGCTTTGCGCCAGATGCAGGCGCTGCAACTCGACCCGCTGGTCATGGTCGCCCGCAGCCAGGACATTGCCATGTACGGGCGCGTCCTCGATTACAAGCCGGACTTGCTCTACAAAATGGCTTATGAAAAACGCCAAGCCTTCGATTATGGCGGCTGGCTGATGATGTACCCCATGCGCGAATTCCCCTACTGGCGTTTGCACATGAAGCGCCGCAAAGAAAGAGGCTTGCGCTGGGCGCACTTTACACACCCGCCAAAGGAAGTCGTCAGATTCGTGCTGGATGAACTGCGCGAAAAGGGTCCGCTTGGAAACCGCGACATCGAAGGCGACGCCGTCAAAGTATGGAGTTATCGCGGGCGCAAGGAGACTTCGGTCACGTTGTTCTATCTGTGGCTGATCGGCGAAGTGATGATCTCCAACCGCAAAGGCTTCGACCGTGTCTACGACCTGCGCGAGCGTGTTTTGCCTGCGGAATTCGATTACGCCGCCCCCGATGACGAAGCCGAGGATTTTCTTGGGAAAAAGATCATTGCCTTTTATGGCATCGCGCGCGAGCCTTCGTGGAAGACGGCTTTCGGCGAATCCATCCATCGCAAAGTGTCGGCGAAGGAGGCGGCGGAGCGCATCGAACGTCTCATCGAGCAGGGGGAGATCGCCCGCGTGCGCGTGGAAGGCTTCAAGGAAAACTTCCTCATCCGAAGCAGTGACCAGCCCCATCTGTCGGAGTTGGAGGCGGGGCGCGTCCCGAAAATCTGGAAGCCGAAAGGACCCACCACCGAAGAGGAGGTCACGCTTTTGGCTCCGTTGGAGATCGTCAGCGCGCGCGGACGGGCGAAGAAGGTTTTCGATTTTGATTATGTTTGGGAAGTCTACAAGCCCGCGCATCTGCGGAAGTGGGGCTATTACACGCTGCCGATTTTATACGGCGATGATTTGGTGGCGCGCCTCGACCCGAAGTTGGATCGCGCGACGAACACGCTTCACATCCTCGGCTTCTGGCTGGAGGACGACGCCCCGAAAGACGGCGCTTTCGCCGACGCCCTCGCCAACGGACTGAAACGCTTCGCCGACATGATCGGCGCGAAGAAGATTGATTTAAGCGGAGTGAAGCCTGTTAAGTTGCGAAGCCATTTGAAGTCGAAGATAAAACGTTGATTACCTCTTCATACAAACCAACCCCTTCAGGTACGCGCCTTCGGGGAAGTGCAAACTGACGGGGTGATCGCCCCCTTGTGATAGATGCTCGACGATCGTCGCTTCCACGCCTGCATCGAGGGCGGCGGAGGCGGCGATCTTTTGAAACAACGCCGCATCCACGCCGCCGGAACACGAAAAGGTGACGAGGATTCCGCCCGGACGAAGCAATTTGAACGCCAGCAAATTGATGTCCTTGTAGGCGCGGGAGGCTTTCTCGGCGTGGGCGGATGTGGGCGCAAACTTGGGCGGGTCGAGGACGATCATGTCAAAAGAGCGCGCTTCATCGCGGAACTTGCGAAGCAGTTGAAAGACATCGCCTTCCAGCGAAACATGTTTTTCAGAAGGGAGGTTGTTGAGCGTGATATTTTCTTCGAGCAGCGCCAGCGCATCGGCGGACGAATCAATCGAAACGACAGACTTTGCTCCATTTGCCAATGCGTTAATCGAAAATCCACCCGTGTAGCAAAAACAATTCAACACGTCGCGGTCTTCGGCAAGTTTGCCCGCGCGATGACGATTTTCGCGCTGATCGAGGTAGAAGCCGGTTTTATGCCCGTGCTGGACGTCCACTTTGAATTTCAGGTTGTGTTCGTGGATGACGATATTCGATAATCGATCTTTGAATGCTGCTTCCGAATTTCGAATACTCGAATATCGAAGAACGCCGTTAATTGGTTTCAGCCCTTCCAGTTCGCGCACGTCGGCGTCGGAACGTTCGTAAATATTTGGAACGCCTGTTTCTTCGACAAGGATATCCGCGATGGCGTCTTTCCAAAATTCGGCGCCAGCCGTGGAGGATTGCAGGACGAGGACATCGCCATAGCGGTCCACAACGATTCCGGGGATGCCGTCGGATTCGGCGTGAATGAGACGCCAGGCGTTCGAATCACTTTCCACTTTCAACTTTCCACGCAGTTGGATCGCCGCTCTAATCCTTTTACGAAAGAATTCCGCATCCACCGGCTCATCTTCAAACGTCCACACGCGCGCGCGGATCTGCGAGTGAGGGGAGTAGGAGGCGCGGGCGAGAAACTGCCCGTTGGGGGCAAGCAGGTCAATGGTCGAGCCGGAGGCGATGGTTTCATCAAGGGATTGAATCGCGCTGGCAAAGACCCAGGGGTGATGCCTCAGCAGACTCTTTTCCCGTCCGGGTTTAAGGATGGCGTTCATCATTCTCCGGGGAAGGGACGCAGGCGCTGCATCCAGTTTTCTGGTTCTTCGATGGGTTGGAAATCGAACTTGCGATACAGGTCGTGCGCGTCGCTTGTGGCGAGCAGCCAGCGGCGGACGTGTTTCAGGTCGGGGTGATCGAGGATGACCTGTACAAGCCATTTGCCAAGACCGCGCCCGCGATAATATTCGTGGATGAAGACATCCATGAGATAGGCGACGATGTTGTAATCGGTAACGACGCGGGCAAAACCGATTTGTTTTTCACCTTCATAGACTCCAAAGACAAGCGAATGTTTTATCGCGTCCTCCGTCCGTTCGCGCGGACGCCCCTTTGCCCAGTAGGCGCGCGAGAGAAAATCGTGGACGGTGTTCAAGTGAAGGCGGGCGGGGTCGGCGCTGATTGTGAATGTTTCGCGGCTGGTTTCGATGATTTGTGACATGGGCGGAGTGTATCACAGCATCGTATTCGCGCGTGGTATCATCGGAACTCCAAAGGAGAACCATGTTAAAACCCATTCGCTGGAACACGTTTATTCGTGATTTTTTCGTCATCCAGGTCGGCTTTGCTTTGTATGGGCTGTCCATCGCGCTTGCCATCCGCGCCAACCTCGGCACGGGGACGTGGTCTGTGTTCGAAGTCGCGCTGGCGGACATTACCCGGTTGAGCGTCGGCACGATCACCATCATTGTCGGTTTTTCCGTGCTGGTCATTGCGCTGGCATTGAAGGAAAAGGTCGGCTGGGGCACGCTTGGGAATATTTTATGTATCGGTCCCTGGCTCGACCTGGCGTTGTGGATCATCCCTTCAATTGAAGGGAATTTGTTATTGCAAAGCGCCATGCTGTTGGGCGGCGTGCTGACGCAGGGCGTTGCCAGCGCCGTCTACATCGGCGTGGACGCGGGCGCGGGTCCGCGAGACAGTTTGATGCTGGCGCTGCACCGCACGACGAAGTTAAGCCTGCGCATGGCGCGCGGATCGGTGGAGGTTGCGGTCTTCCTCGTTGGCTGGCTGCTGGGCGGACCGGCAGGCATCGGCACGCTGGTCTCTGCCGCATTGATTGGTCCCGCCGTGCAGTGGGCGTTTAAGATTTTCAAAGTCCAGCCGCACCGTGAAACCGAAGAGATGTTATCGGAAAGCGGAGTCGCCGCAGATTGACCAGGAGGAACTTTCATGAGTGAAGAACCCATCTCGCATACGCAGGTCGT
Source organism: Anaerolineales bacterium (assembly GCA_020060625.1). Classification (GTDB taxonomy): domain Bacteria; phylum Chloroflexota; class Anaerolineae; order Anaerolineales; family Villigracilaceae; genus Villigracilis. Next base: position 28,889 of record JAGUZU010000034.1, read on the forward strand.
TGAATCCAAAAACAGAAGCGCGGGCGCGCTGATCGTCTTTCTGCTGTTTGCGCTTCCCATGCCGCTTTGCCTGTTCGTCTATCATCTAATTCTATGGTTCATGGAGCAGACCGCCATCGCCTCCCTCAGTTTGAAGGGATTTGCGTTGGCGGGCGTGATCGGATTGGCGTTGCAGGCGGTTGGCGCGGCTTTGATCGCGGGCTTGCTCTGGCGCTTCAACAAGGACGAGCGCTTTACTTCGTGGTATTTCGGGCTGTTTGCCGCTTCGCTGGCGGGAATCCCCGCCCTGTCCCTGCGCGCGCTTGGTCCCAACAATGACCAGCTCGGTTCGATCCTGCAAACTTTGCTGGCGTTGATTGCGGCGTTCGTTGTGATTCGATTTCGTAAAAAACAATTGGCTTGGAACCGCGAAGCGCTTCCATTTGGCTTGTTGATCGCGGGGATCGGCATTTCGCCTCTGGTTGTCTACGGGGCGTTTGGCTCGTTCGCCGACGCCTTTCTCAGCCTGCTGGCGGGATTGGCGTTCGGCTTTCTCACGGCGGTTTTGCTTTCCGATGAAGCCGAAAACGTTTTGCTGAACGGCGCGGGCGCGGGCGCATTGCTGGCATTGCTCGCATCCGCATTGGGGTACGACGGAAGCCAGTTGATACTGGTTGTGATTCTTCCCGCCTTCTCGTTCGCCCTTGCCGCGCTCCTGCCTTCGCGGACGGCGGCGGGAGCGGCGGTTGGCGTGCTCGCCTTTGCAGGGCTGGCGTTCTTCGACCCCACCGAGTTGACCTTTTTGCTTGGCGATATTCTCAACCTTGCCGCCAAGGCGGCGGGTATCGCGCTTTTGTTCGGTTGGGGAGTCAGCATTGTCGGGTTGGTCCTGCGTCAGATAACAGGAGCAGGTTCGGGCGGGAGGACGAGGCGGGCAGTCGGCTGGGCGGGCGCAGGCGTGTTGTGGATGGTCGTCGCTGCGATGTTCTTCGTCTTCGGCAATCCGGGCAATTACAGCGACAGACTCTTCGTCATCTTCAAGGATCAGGCGGATATTTCGGACGTGACGAAGATCGCAAACCGTGACGAGCGTTTGTCTGCGGCATACGCGCAGTTGACCGAATTTGCAAACGCAACACAGATGCCTTTGCGAAACGTCCTCGATAAAGCGGGCGTGGAATACACGCCGTATTATTTGCAGAATTCGATGGAAGTGCATGGCGGGATGTTGATGCGCCTCTTCTTGATGACCCGCCCCGAAGTGGAGCGCGTCATTCCCAGCCCGCGCCTGCGCGCCGCTCCCGAAGATTCCCCCCAGCCGGGACCTTTCTCCACGCCCAACCCATACGTGTCATGGAACATCGCCATGATCGGCGCGGACAAGGTGTGGGATGAGTTTGGCGCGCAGGGGGAGGGGATTATCGTCGGGCAATCCGATTCCGGCGTGGATGGGAATCATCCCGCGATCCAAAAACAATATCGCGGGTTTTTCACGGGCGGCGATTACAACTGGTTCGACCCCTGGGATGGAACAACCGAACCGAACGATGAAGGCGGTCACGGCACGCATACGCTTGGCACGATCCTGGGAACGAACGGAATTGGCGTCGCGCCAAAAGCGCAGTGGATTGGCTGTGTGAATTTGGACCGCAATCTTGGCAACCCAGCCTTGTACCTCGATTGTATGCAGTTCATGCTTGCGCCCTTCCCGCTGGGCGGCGACCCATTCTTCGACGGCGACCCGACCAAAGCCGCGCATGTGCTGAACAATTCATGGGGTTGTCCGCCCATCGAAGGGTGCGATGCAAATGCCCTGCTCTTTGCGTCGGAGAATTTGCGTCATGCCGGGATATTCGTGGTGGTTTCAACAGGCAACGATGGACCAAGTTGCGAGACGGTTGTCTCCCCGCTTTCGTTGTATGATTCGGTATTCTCCGTTGGGGCGATTGACCGGCTTGGGAACGTGGCGGAATTCAGCAGCCGCGGACCCGTCACTGCCGATGGGTCGGGGCGTATCAAGCCGGATATTGCCGCGCCCGGCGTGGATATTTTCTCCGCCCTGCCGCAAGGCACGTACGGTACGAACAGCGGCACGTCCATGGCGGGACCGCATCTCGTCGGCGTGGTGGCGTTGATCTGGTCTGCCCAGCCCGACCTGATCGGAGATATCGAAGCGACGGAACAGATTATCACTGACACAGCCCAGCCGTACAGAGGCAATACTTCGCTTGGCTGTTTCAGCGGAGATGTCCCGAACAATGCCTACGGCTACGGCGTGGTGGACGTTTACTCGGCGGTCAAGCAGGCGCTGGGAAAATAACATGTGGCTCTACCTCTTACAAGGTCTCGGCTTCGGACTCGCCGCCGCCTCACAACCCGGACCGTTTCAGACCTATCTGATCTCCCAATCCCTGACCCGCGGCTGGAAGCGGACTCTGGTTGCCGCGCTCGCGCCTTTGGTCAGCGACGGTCCCATCATCCTGTTGTGTGTTCTGGTGTTGAGCCAGGTTCCCGACTGGTTTCAGCGTTTCCTCTACATCGCAGGCGGACTGTTCATCCTGTATCTCGCATACGGCGCATTCAAGGCGTGGCGTGGTTTTGACGCGAATGCGCCGCGTCCCGAATCAAAGATAGACGGTCTGCCAAAGGCGGCAATGGTCAATGTCCTCAGCCCCGGTCCTTACATGTTCTGGACGCTGGTGACCGGTCCCGTTTTGCTGCGGGGCTGGCGCGAAACGCCAGCGCATGGAGTCGGCTTTCTTGCAGGCTTCTACATCGCCATGATCGGAACCTTGCTCGCCATCATCGTCGCCTTCGGAAGCGCCGCGAACCTGGGACCGAAGGTCAACCGCGTGTTACTGGGTGTCTCGTCCGTTGCGCTGTTCGGGTTTGGGCTGTATCAACTGTGGCGGGGAGTGGTGGGATGATGCTTCCCTGGTTGACTATCATTCCTTCACCCGGCGGGGTTTCACTATTCACCACTCATCTATTCACTTTTCACCATTTTCATGATTTCCATCGCAACCAGCACCACCACACCCGCCCCCATCGCAATGACCAAATCCACTGCGCCGAGCGGAACAACTTCAAAGAAATTGCTGAATGCGGGGACGTAGATCACCAGCATTTGCAAAACCACCACCAGCAGGATCATTCCCGCCAAAAGTGGATTGCTCATCAATCCCGTTTTGAATGCGGATTCTTTTTCCGAACGCGAAGCCAATGCCTGAAAGACCTGCATAAACGCCAGCGACGTGAAGATCATCGTCTGCCAGGCGGGGTTCTCTGCGAAGAAATACCACGCGCCGAGTCCCAACGCAATCGCGCCGATCAACACGCCGACCCAAATGGTCTGCGCGCCGGCTCCGCGCGAGAACACGCCTTCGGTAGGGGAGTAGGGCTTGCGCTTCATGGTATCGGGTTTGGGATTTTCCACGCCCATGCCCAAACCGAGCAGACCGTCCGTCATCAGGTTGAGCCAGAGCAGTTGCAAAGGCAATAACGGCAAAGGCTTTCCCAAAAACGGCGAAAGCAGCATCACCAGCACCTTGCCGATATTCCCCGCCACGCTGAAGCGCACGAACTTGCGGATGTTGTCGTAGATCGTGCGCCCCTCCTGCACCGCCGCCACAATGGTCGCAAAATTATCGTCGAGCAAAACCATGTCGGACGCTTCCTTGGAAACGTCCGTGCCGGTGATGCCCATCGCCACACCGATATCCGCCTTGCGGAGCGCGGGCGCATCGTTCACGCCATCGCCCGTCATCGCGACGATATGTCCCTGCTCCTGCAATGCCTGTACGATCTTCAACTTATGTTCGGGGGCGACGCGCGCAAACACGCTGACTTCATTGACAACGTTTTTCAATTCATCAAAGGATAGTTTTTCGATCTCGACGCCCGCCAATGCTTTTGAGCCTGCGGCGTCGGCGGAAACAATCCCCAATTGCCGCGCGATCTCGATTGCCGTCAGCGGATGGTCGCCTGTGATCATCACCGGGCGGATGCCCGCCGCGCGGCAGGTCGCCACCGCGTCCCGCACCTCCGAGCGCGGCGGGTCAATCATGCCAAACAGCCCAACCATCGTTAAATTCTGCTCAAGATCGGTCTCGATGATTTCAGGGATGGAACTCAGCAGGCGAAAGCCGACAGCAAGGACCCGCATCCCCTTTTTGGCGAGACGCTCATTCGCCGCCTCTATTCTGGACCTCCAGCCTGCATCCAGTTTCTCGGACCTTCCCTCCACCCAGACGTGGCTCGTGATGTCGAGCAGTCCGTCCACGCCGCCTTTGGTGAAGGCGATGTAACGTTTATTGCCGATCTCCAAACCCGAAAGAATGGCGGGATCATATTGCGCCAAATGATGGACGGTGGTCATGCGTTTGCGTTCCGAGTCGAATGGAAGTTCCGCCGCGCGCGGGAAGGATGAATCGAGCGACGATTTCCAATATCCCATTTTGGCGGCGGCAACCACGAGCGCGCCTTCGGTCGGGTCGCCGAGCGTGCGGAAGCGTTCATCGCCGATGTCTATCAATTCGGCGTCGTTGCACAACGCGCCGCCAATCGCCGCCAGCGAGAGAGAGGATTGGGTCGGAGCGCCCAGCCCGCGGGTGGCGCGAAGCGTCCCGTCTCGTTCCACTTGTTCGGTCAGGTCGATGGCGTGTTCCGCCACGTCGAGCATCACCACGGTCATCCGGTTTTCGGTCAGTGTGCCGGTTTTATCCGAGCAGATCACGGTAACCGAGCCGAGCGTTTCGACGGCGGGCAGTTTGCGAATGAGCGCTTCGCGGTTCAACATGCGCTGCGCGCCGAGCGCGAGCGTGATGGTGACCACGGCGGGCAGACCTTCCGGCACGATGGCAACTGCCACGCTGACGGCGGTGAGCAGCATGTCGTCAATGGCGTTGCCCTTCCATACGCCGAGACTGAAAATGATCGCGGCGATGACCACGCCGATAATGGCAAGATTTTTGCCAAGCGCATCGAGCCTGCGCTGAAGCGGCGTTTGCTCATGTTTGACTTTTTGGATGAGGTCGGCGATCTTGCCGAGTTCGGTTTGCATCCCGGTTGCCACGACCACCGCCAGCCCGCGCCCCTGCGTGATGATGGTGCCCATGTATGCCATGTTGCGGCGATCACCCAATGGCAGTTCTTCGTTCGAGAGCGCGGCAGTGTGTTTGCCGATGGGTTCGGATTCGCCCGTGAGCGCGGCTTCCTGAATGCGCAAATTGACGGCTTCGAGCAGGCGCAGGTCGGCGGGGATGAGGTTGCCGGTTTCCAGTTGGAGGATGTCGCCTGGCAGCAGGTCGCGCGCGGAGAGTTCCTGTAATTGTCCATCGCGCATCACCCGCACCTGCGGCACGGACATTTTCTTGAGAGCGGCAATCGCCTGTTCTGCGCGGTATTCCTGAATGAAGCCGAGGAAGGCGTACAGGATGACGATGGCGAGAATGGCGACGGTGTTTTTCGTGTCGCCGAGGAAGCCCGCGATCACTGCCGCGCCGATGAGGATCAATACCATCGTGGCGGTAATCTGCTCCCATAAAATTTGCAGCGGGGTACGCCCGCCGCGTTCGATGAGTTCGTTCGCGCCGTATTTTGCGGCGCGTTCGCCTGCCTGTTGCGATGTCAGCCCCGCGCTTTGGGATGAAGCGAGTTCATCCAGCACGGTTTTTGTTTCGAGGGTGTGCCAGTTTGTGTTTATGTGAATTTGAGGGAATATATTATTCATAGCATCTGTGGACTTTTGGGCGCGGGCTGTTATAGTATTGCTCTGTAAAAACTATGCCTACCGCGAAGATTTTGCACGTAGGTCGGATTGCCAATCCGACTTACTTTGGCTGCGGCTTGCCGCGCTATGGCATTTCATATAAATATGCCGCAGACCCGACCTGAATGATTTTATCCAGTTGTTTTGCTGATTGGTTTAAGTATTTCACGAAGTCGTCTTCTGTCCAATAGGCGTGGGAAAATATAAACCATACGCGCTGTTTTGTGTGTTTGATTTTTTCCAGTTCTGCTATTGATGGCTCCAGCAGGGCAGAAGTGCCCAAAATGCAATTTGTTTCGCTTGCTGAAACAGGACGTAAGCCTAATTTGCTGCGAAAGTAATCTATTTCGTCAACGTGTTCTTTTTTGGGAATAGGAACGATGATATTGCATCGATGATAGTCGAATCCGTATGTGGAAGCGTAATAACGAAATGCGGGTTCAGCGGCGTAAAAAATATAGAGCGTATCCTGTGGCTGCATATGAATTTGGACATATTCTAATACGAGTTTCATTTCCTGCCGTGTGTGATGCCCGGGTCGATAGTTGGTGAGCGCCGCCAGTAAAACAATTTGCGCCGCTACAATTAAAGCGGGGTGTTTGAGAAGGGATGCAAACCGTGTAATTCCCTCCGCGATCATCAATAATATCGCTGGCAGAAAGAAGAACAACATCCTGCCCGAAAACGGGTAAAGCTGAAAATGAGAGGCGGCGGCGGCTAGAATGGCGGGGAAAATGAGAAAGAAAAACGCCCGCCTATTGCGGATGAACATGAAAATGCATCCGCTTAAAAACAGATATGCGGGAATTATCATGACAATCCACCCGCCAGGGTCGAGGAATAAATTGATGAAACTCGCGACCAGCCATTCGATAAATTTATCGAATGGCGATAGAGGCGGCATGAACGCTCCCTTGTCATCCCAAAACTGAATAATCCATTGACCTACGGCAGAGTTTTCAACCCCATCTCCCGTTGACAGCCGATATTGCCACGCAAAACTTGCCAGCCAGACGGCAGATACTGCAACCAATCCGAAAACGATTTTCCACTTTTTTTGTTTTGCTTGTTCCAAAATTAAATATGTCCCAACGGACGCTAGAACAAAAGCCGATGGAAACGAAAACCAGACTGCTGCGGCTCCAAATACCGCCCAAAGTGTCATATTTGACGTCGTGATCATTCCATCCTGTGTTGATTGCGGCAATATTGCGGCAAGGATTATAAATGCAACGTCATTTGTATACGGCTTGAACTCGGATGACTGGTAAATCAAAGGGCTTGAAAGGCAGAAAAGATAAACTGCTGCAAGAACGCCTTGTGTTGGAAGAATCCTGCCCGCAAGTTTATAAAACAACGGTATGGAAATTAAACTGACCAAGAGAGGGAACAGTCGAAGCGTCATATCGTTATTTCCAAACAAGGTTGTCATAATTTTTGTTGTTGCCATAAACCCAATGGGAACCATCATTGTTGCTGAATAGTCCATTGGCGGACGCAGGATCTCACCCCATGGTTTATATAGAAAATTGGTTGCTATAAAGGCCTCGTCCAGCCATAAAGACCGGTTAAAGAAATATTGGGAAAGACGCAATAAAATCCCCACGCAAATCAGGAAAATGGCGAAGTACGGAGTCGAGTCGAAATGGATGAAGTAGTTGGCGTTAAATCTGTTTTTGGTGGATAAGCCAGGAAATTTCAACATGGATGTCACCTTTAGCCCGTTTTTTTTTTTTGAAATAATATGAGTTGCTATCCCCAAAATTTCTGGCGGGGGGCTTATCAATTTATAAACTACCTTGACTTTTTTTCTGAATTTTTATGAGATGCCAATTTGCGTGGTAGCGCCACAGTAAAGAGTGGAGTCTTCTCTGCCGAACAAATTTAGCCGCGAATTGCGCGAATTTCACGGATTTTTCGTGCCAATTCGTGAAATTTGTGGCAGAAAAAACTCAACCACGCTTAAGTGCGGTGACACTATTTGCGTTCAAGTCCCAATATTTTGTGCAAAGGATTTTTACCACAGAAACCTGTGCCTCCCGAAGGACACGCCTGCACCCATCGCAGGTGCGGTGTCGGGACGATGTGTGGCTCAATGCGGGCAAAGACCACAGAGGTTTTTTCTCTGTGAACTCCGTGTTCTCTGCCTGCACTGCGCAGCAGGCACACGTGTGGTTAAATCTTTCGATGCGGTTTGAATCTTATATCCCATTTATACCACTCGCCGCGCTTCTCAACGCCGAGCGGATCATCAGGTATTCGGTGATGTTCTCGGATGTGATGATGCCCACCAATTGCCCGCCGTGTGTGACGGGCAGGGCAGGCACGCCCGATTCCTGAATTCTCTGCAGGGCGCTTTCCACCATGTCGTGAGAATCCACTTCGGGCAGGCTTGTTTTCATCACAGCCGAAACGGCGATGTTCTGTCCGTGTTCGGTGAGGGCGGAGAGGAAATCGTCGCGGGTGAGGACGCCGACCACGCGGTCTTCGTCAATGACGGGGAAATCGTGCTGCGACCCCGCCAGGATCAACTGCGACATGCGCGAAAGCGGGTCGCGCGGAGAGAGGAAGTGGTATTCCGTCAGCATCGCGCGCCCGACGGGGATGCCGCTGATGGCGTTCTTCATCTGCGCCATGCTGGCTTCCTGCGAAGCGCCAATCCATACAAAGAAGGCGATGAAGAGCAGGAAGGGATTCCCAAACAAGCCGATGAACCCGATCAGGAACGCAAAGCCCTGTCCGACGTTCGCGGCGATCTGCGTCGCGCGGACGTATTCCATGTTCATGGCGAGGATCGCCCGCAGCACACGCCCACCGTCCATGGGGAAGGCGGGGAGCAGGTTGAACAGCACGAGGATGACGTTGATCAGCATCACTCGTTCGAGAAAACTGCCCGAGGCGACGGTCAACTCGGTGAGCGGCACCAGGCTCCCGGTCAGGAAAAGAAGCGCAAACAATCCCAATGCGATGACCACATTCACGGCGGGTCCCATCAAGGCGACCCACAATTCCTCGATGGGTTTTTCCGGCATGCGTTCCAGGCGCGCCACGCCGCCGATGGGGTAAATGGTGATGTCGCGCGTCCGCACTCCATACCTGCGCGCCGTGAGCGCATGACCGTATTCATGTAAAATCACACACAGGAAAAGGGTGAGGATGAAACCGATGCCCTTCAATACCTCGAACCAGTCGCGGTGTTCCAGCCAATAGGTGTAGCCGACCCACCCGATCAAAAGCAGGAACGTGGTATGGATGAAAACGTCAATGCCTGCGAATCGTCCCAATTTGAACTGCCATTTCATGGCGCCTCCTTTTGCAATGACGGCATTGTACCCAAGCCGTGTTAGAAAAGCGTTATAACAATTTTATCAAGAAGTATCGGGATGAAAACCTCCGCTTCGGACTCCACCCATGCCTGCTTCGCCTCCCGAACCTTTCCCACCCGAACAAAATCGCCCATCCACCGATGAGCGACTTTCCAATTACCAATCTACCAATTACTAATCTACCAACCTACCAATTACTAATCTACCAACCTACTTCACCATCCCCATTGCCTTGCCCGCCTTGTAAATCACATCCATCGCCTGCTCGATGTCGGATGGGTCATGCGCCGCAGTGACCGTCGCGCGCAGGCGGGACATGCCCTCCTGCACGGCGGGGGAGACGACGGGCAGCACAAACACATCCTGTTCCTGGCAGCGCTTCGTCAACTCGAAGGCTTTTTCGTCGGTGCCGCACAGCACAGGAACGATGGCGGTTTCAGTCAGCAAGGTGTCGAAGCCCATGCTTTTCAATCCGCCGATGAATTGCTGGGTGTTGGCATTCAAGCGGTCTAATCTTTCGGGTTCATCGAGGATGACCTTGAAGGCTTCGTTTGCAGCAGCAGCTTGCGCGGGCGGCAGAGCCGCCGAGAAAATATACGCGCGGCTGCCATGACGCAGGTAGTCGATCAATTCCTTTTTGCCTGCCACATATCCGCCCACCGAAGGGATGGTCTTGCTGAGCGTGCCCATTTTGATGTCGATCACATCGCCCATGCCGAAATGCTCCTCGATGCCCGTGCCTTTTTCGCCCAACACGCCCACGGAATGCGCCTCGTCAATCATCAGCCAGGCGTTGTATTTCTTGCACAGGTTTACCATCGTGGGCAGGTCAATGATGTCGCCGTCCATGCTGAAGACCGAGTCCGCGATGACAAGCTTGGATACTTCCGCAGGCGCGTTCTTGAGCAGACCTTCGAGATGATCCATGTCGTTGTGGCGGAAGCGGCGGAACTCTGCGCCAGACATCAAACAACCGTCCACAATGGAGGCGTGGTTGATCTTGTCCGAGAAGACGTAATCGCCGCGTCCCATCAAGGTGGAGATCGTGGTGAGGTTGGTCACATACCCGGATGTGTACGTGATCGCGGATTCAGTGTGTTTGAAGTTCGCAATGGTCTCTTCGAGTTCGTTGTGGATGGTCAACGTCCCCGCCAGCGTGCGCACGCCATTCGTGCCCGTGCCGAATTTGTCCACGGCTTTTTTGGCGGCTTCGTTAATTCTTGGGTGACCGACCAGCCCCAAGTACGAGTATGAGGCGTACATCCCCATCACGCGTCCGTTCACGCGCACTTTTGAGCCGGGCAGCATTTCCTCCACTGCCTGGTTGTAGAAATAGAAATCGTGTTTTTTGATCTCGTCCACGCGCTGTTTGAGAGCGGTAATGCGACGGGTGCTGTTGTTATCAACGCTATGAAAATCCATGAAATTGCCTCCGAAAGTGATTGCGCAAGTTTAGCCGAGGGAGGGGGGATTGTCCAGTGAGGATGGCGGGATGGGAAATGGCTATTCCAGCCAGTCAAATAAATACTTTAAGTCGTGTTCGATTTCAAACTTCTTGAGGAAATCCAGGTATTCGTCCTTGAAGGTTTGCCGGGCGTGGTGCTCTTCCTGGTTCTGGATGTAGTTGTATACCGATTCGATCTGTGAAAGGCTGTAGGAGAAGGCGCCATAGCCTTCCTGCCAGTTAAATCTTCCCTTGACCCATTTGTGACCGTTGATGAAATTTGAGGAATTATTTTTGATATCGCGTACCAGGTCAGATAGCGCCATCGCTGGTTTAGCCCAACAAATACATGGGCATGGTCTTCCACGCCGTTGACAATGATTGGTTTCTGTCCTTTGTTTTTGATGATCCCCGCCATGTATTTGAAAACTTCCTGCCGCCACTCCTTTTGCAGAAGATTCTGCCTTCCTTCAACGGCAAAGACAATTTGAATGTAGATTTGGGAATATGTGCCAGCCATAATTGCCTCCTGTGTCAGCTATGTATTGCTCTGTAAAAACTATACCTACCACGAAGATTTTGCGCGTAGGTCGGATTGCCAATCCGACTTACTTTGGCTGCGGCTTGCCGCGCTATGTCATCCCTTCGGGATTTGTCTTACTGTACGGTTGATTTCTACAATCCTGTCACCCCTTCGGGGTTGTACACAATTCTTATGGGTTTATCGTTACTATACCCAGCGCGGTCACAAATTGCGCTCTTTTGGAAGGGGAAAAGCGCAATTTGTGACCGTGGGCATTATACCCAATCCCGAAGGGATGAAATGATTATAGGATTTGATTTTGCGGATAATGAACCCCGAAGGGGTGTCATAGGTTTACCCTGCCAATTTTTTCAACTCGGCTTCGTCGATGATTTTCACTCCCAACGATTTTGCCTTCTCAAATTTCGAGCCGGGGTTCTCGCCGAGCACCAAATAACTGGTCTTCTTGCTGACGCTGTCTGTCACTTTGCCGCCGTTGCTTTCGATGAATTCTTTGGCATCATCGCGCGAGAAGTTCGGCAGTGTGCCGGTGACCACGAAGGTCAAACCGGTGAACGCGCCTTCTTTCTTCTTTTCATCTGTCTTCATTTGCGGGTCGACGCTGGCTGCTTTCAACTTCTTCAACAACTTTTGATTTGCCGGACGCGCAAACCAATCCACAATGGATTCGGCGATGTTCGGACCCACGCCTTCGATCTGTTGAAGTTCATCGGCTGTAGTCTTCGATAAAGCGGATAGATTGCCATACGTCCGCGCCAGATCACCCGCCATGACTTCGCCCACGCCGTGGATTCCCAACGCCGCGATGAGACGGTTCAAACTCTGACCTTTTGCCTGCTCAATCGACCCAAGCAGATTCTCCGCCTTTTTCTCGGCAAAGCCTTCCAGCGTTAGCATTTGATCCTTTTTTAGTGTGAACAAATCCGCCACGTCTTTGACCAAACCTGCTTCGATCAACTGTTCCACGATCTTGATGCCAAGCCCAACGATGTCCATCGCGCCGCGCGAGACGAAATGCTCCACGTTGCGGACAAGTTGCGCCGGGCAGGCGGCATTGACGCAGTACCACGCCACTTCACCCTCGAAGTGTTCCACTTCCTGCCCACATGCCGGGCATTTTGTGGGAGGCTTGTATTTCTTCTCTTTGCCGGAACGCGCATCCACAACGGGACCGATGACATAGGGAATCACCTCCCCCGCGCGTTTAACCAACACCCGGTCGCCGATGCGGATGTCTTTTTCTTCGATGTAATCGAAATTATGCAGCGTCGCATTGCGGACGACCACGCCGCCGATCTCCACGGCTTCCAACGCCGCACGAGGAGTGAGCACGCCGGTGCGCCCGACTTCCACGTCGATGCCGAGCAGTGCCGTGGTCACTTCGCGCGCCGGGAATTTAAAGGCAATCGCTCCGCGCGGGTCTTTGCCGACGAAGCCCAAGTCTGCGGCGAGAGTCAAGTCGTCGATTTTTATGACCATACCGTCGGCTTCGTAAGGAAGCGCGTCGCGTCCCTCTTTGAAGGTCTCGGTGTAGGCGATTGCCGAGTCCAAATCATCGAAGCGCTTGGAAATATCTGTTACAGGGAAACCAAGCGACTTGAGGTATTCCAAAATCTCCCACTGCGAGGTTGGGACTTTACCACCCTCAGAAGAAACGATCTGATACACGAGCAATGTGATCGGGCGCGAAGCCGTGAGTTGCGGGTCGAGTTGGCGCAGCGATCCTGCGGCTGTATTGCGCGGATTGAGATAAGTCTTCTCGCCCGCTTCTTCGAGTTTGCGATTTAATTTTTCAAAGTCTTTGATGGGGATAAACGCTTCGCCGCGAACGACCAGTGTCTTGGGAATTGGTAGATTGGTAGATTGGGAAACAGGGATTCTTAAAGGAATGGCTTTTACGGTTCGCAAATTGCTGGTGATGTCTTCGCCCACTTCGCCGTCGCCGCGAGTGGCTCCCTGCGCGAATTGACCGTCACGATAGTGCAGAACCACAGACAAGCCGTCGATCTTTGGCTCGACCACGAATTTCGCTTTTTCCACCCGGTCATCCAGTTTTTTGACGCGCTCGAACCAGGCTCGGGCGTCGTCCGCGCCGAAAGCGTTGGCAAGCGAAAGGATGGGCGCGGGGTGGCGCACCTTCTCGAATTTTTCCGAAGCTTTCGCGCCGGCGCGTTGTGTGGGGGAGTCGGGTGTGATCCAGTCCGGGTGGTCGGCTTCGATTTTCTTTAGTTCATTAAGCAAGCGGTCGTATTCGAGGTCGCTGATTACGGGCGCATCCAACACGTGATACCGATAATTATGGAAGTTGACTTGCGCCTTCAAGTCTTCGTACCGTGAGAGGAGTTTATCTGCCATGGCTCGATTATACCCGCGGGCATTATATAGCAAAACAAAACCCGCCTGCTGCAAACAGGCGGGTGAGGCGTTTTAGTCGTCTATCTTCTTCCAAAGGTCCAGCGGAGGGCGTTTCAACGGACGTGTCATGGCGGAAAGGTGCGCTTCGTAGTAGGGTTCCGCTTCGGTGGCGAAACGCGAGAGTTCAAAGAGGTTGCGTCTCACCAGCAGGTCGGCGATCTTTTTCACTTCCTCGCGGGTGAAAGGGAGATTTTCGGCGAGTTCCGTCAGGCTGAAGCGTTTGAGGCGAATGACCGTGTTCAAAGCGGAACGGAGCGGCTCTGATAACATGACAATATCCGAAGGGCGGATGTCATCCGCGCGTTCCTCCAATTCTTCGATCGCAACTTGATACGGTGATTTGTCCATGACGCCTCCATTTTTACGGAGACCAAATCAACCTTTGACCTGATCCACCAGACTGCGTAATCCCTTGGTGACGGGGTGGTCGGGGAAGTGGATGGCAAAAATGCCCGAACTGGCGAGGGTCATCATTTCGTCGGAGTGGGGCAGCACTGCGCCGACCGTGGCGTTATAGGTTTGTTCCACGCGCGTGCGTACGTCGTCGAAATCGAATGCGGTGGGGGTCTTGTTGACCAGCATCAGCATCTTTGGCACATCCAGTTTCTTGGCAACATCCACCGTAACGGCTGTTCCCTGATAGTCCTGTGAATCCGGGCGGAGGATGATAATCAGCGCGTTCGAGATGGCGATGGAGAGCAGGGTCTCTTCATTGAGTCCCGGGTGGGTATCGATAAGCAGGTAATCGAGCTTGAGTTTTTCCACCACATCGCGGAAGCCGTCGTTGAGAAGTCCCACGTCGTAGCCTTCCCGCAGGATCCGGGCGATCTCACCCGGCTTGATGCTGGAAGGGACGAGGAATATCTGCCCTTTGATATCGCCGCCGACGTGTCCGGTCACATCGTGCGCGGCTTCTTCGATGGAGCATTTGCCCCAGAGATAATCGTTCAGCGAATGAACCATTTCGGATTCATCCAGATTGAACAGCACATGAATACCCGGCGACGCAATATCCGTATCCACTACGCCGACACGCGCTCCATCCATCGCCAGCAGCGCGGAAATGTTCGCTGTTGTATTGGACTTTCCCGTCCCGCCACGGAAGGAGTGAATTGAAATGATTTTGGACATCTTCCCTCTCCAGTTTTGTGATAACCTTGCAGGAACTTCTTTATAAGCGAGCGTTTCTTAAGCGCTTTTTTGTACACGGATCACGCTGATACTTCGACAGGCTCGGTACAAGTTTCGCGGATTCTCACGGAAAAATCTTTTTAAAAATCCGTGTTTGTCCGTGTAATCCGTCAAATCCGTGTACTTAAGAAACAACCTCTAAGGATGATTTCCGTTGATTATAGCCTAACTATACCGAAAGTCAAATCCCTACTTTTCCTCTCCCGTTTATGTTATATTCCGGCAATATTATTCCCGGATGACGGCAAGGGAAACCCGCAACCCCTTTTTCAGCCTGACAACCACTAATTTTATGGAAAACATTCCAAAGACTGTTCCAGAAAACCCCAGCGATGAAACGCTTATCCGGCAATTCAAGGAAGGCAGGAAGGAAGCGTTCGATACTCTTTACCGCCGTTATCTTCCGAGTGTTTACAAACGTGTAAGGTACGTGGCGCCGGAGAGCGATATTGAGGATATCACCCAGGAGGTTTTCATCGCGGCATTGAAATCGCTCCCGTCGTTTCGCGGCGATTCGCAATTTGGAACATGGCTTCGTACCTTAACAAATCATAAAGTAGCCGAATTTTACAGGAAGCGCAACCGCAAACAGGAACCACCCCTTGCGCCGCTCTCCGAGGCTTCCGGCAGGATGGAAGACAACGACTCCAAGTCATTGGAGGAACGGGTCTTGATTCAACGGGCGTTGCAAAAACTGCCCCAGAATTATCGAGAGGTGATCCTCCTGCGCTTTGCCGAAGACCTGCAATTCAATGAAATTGCAGATCAGATGGATCAAAACCTCGAAGCGACCAAGTCCCTGTTCCGCAGGGCAATCTCTGCGCTTCGCAATCATCTGGATGGATGAAATGAGCCAAATCGAACAGCACTCAAAACCAAATCTGGATGACCGGCTGGCAGAGTTTACGGATGAAGCGCTGGCAGGGCGGATGCAGCAAGTCGCTTCAGGCGCTGACGAGGAACTGCTCCTGCTCGAAGAAACGATCCTCCGCCTGAGAAAGACCTACCCTCCCATCTCGCTGGATGAAGCGCGCATAAAACAGATGCAGGTCCGCCTGAATAATCACATAAAGCGGCTGGCGCAGGATGATCAACAACCGTTCTGGAAAACCTGGTTGACCCATCCGCAAATGGGCGCGGTCATAGGAGCGCTGGTTTTATTGCTGGTATTCCTGCTGGCGTCGCCCTTTCTTTCAACTGCCGGGTCATCTGCGACCGCCACTGCGTTTACGCCCACCCAAAGCACAGTATTTCTGGCTGTGGGGTTGGTTGCTGTGGCGGCGCTCGTCTATTGGATAACACGCCGCAAGTAAAGAAACCTGCAACAAACGGCGTTACGACCTGTCGTCAAGTTTTGAAGGAGGCAGAGAACTGAAAAGATGTTTCGAACTTCGTCGAAAGTGAAATTTATCCATTGAAAGGAGAGAGTTAATGAATACCAAAAAGAAGCAAAATTGGCAGAGAAAAATATTTGCCCTGTTTGCAGTAACCCTGATTTTATCGCTCTTGCTGGCTGCTTGTGCCGCAGTTCCAGGTTTGGAAGGCGGCGCGGGCGGCGGTGGTAACAACAACCAAGGGGGTGGGGGCAGTAACGACAACCAAGGGGGTGGCAACTCCGGTGGTGGTGGAGGCGGCAACTCTGGCGGCGGTGGCAACTCCGGCGGTGGAGGCGGCAACTCTGGCGGCGGTGGCAACTCCGGTGGTGGAGGCGGCAGCTCCGGCGGTGGAGGCAACTCTGGCGGCGGTGGCAACTCCGGAGGCGGCAATTCCGGCGGCAGCGGCAATTCCGGCGGCAGCGGAAGTTCTGGCGGCAGCGGCAACTCCGGTGGCAGCGGAAGTTCTGGCGGCAGCGGCAACTCCGGCGGCAGCGGAAGTTCTGGCGGCAGCGGCAACTCCGGCGGCGGCAACTCCGGCGGCAGCGGAAGTTCTGGCGGCAGTGGCAACTCCGGCGGCGGTTCGAGCGGACCGAGCGAACCTGGTACCGGTGATCCGAACGTTCAAAACCCTGGCGGTGTAATCGTGCGTGGTTCCAAGCAGGACGGTTCCGATCCATGTTTGGATGAAGGCGAACTCCCCTGTGGTCAAGGCGATCATGGACGCGGCAACCCGGTGACTGGCAGTTTGCACGCCAATTGTCGCGCGGCTCAGGGTGAAGTGGATCCGAAATGTACGCCGGATCAGATATTCCCTCCTCCAACCGAGCCTCCCACGAACCCTCCCCCAACTGAGCCTCCGACGAGTCCTCCTCCAACTGAGCCTCCGACGAACCCTCCTCCAACTGAGCCTCCGACGAGTCCTCCCCCCACAAATCCTCCTCCGCTTTCTCCGCCTCCAATCACGGAGGTGAAGGCAAAGGAATCTCCTGTGGCAGGCTCCTGCCCGAACTGGATCATGTTCCACTCGTTCCGCTCCGGCACACTGGATGTCTTCCGCTTGGACGGATTTGAAGGCATGGACGGTGTCGAAGCAATCAACCTGAGCAACGGCAAGGCAATGGACTCGCGCCCCAGCCGCTCACCGGACGATCAATGGGTGGTGTTCCAAAGCACGCGCGATGGGAACGTCGAACTGTACCTGACCGACAGCATGGGCAAATCGCAGAATCGCCTGACGAACACGCAGTCGAATAACATCAATGCGATGTTCGGACCAGATAGCCAGACCGCCTTGTACCAGAGTGACCGAAACGGCAACTGGGACATCTTCATCCTGAACAAGGACACGGGCAAAGAACTGCAATTGACCTCCAGCGTCTTTGACGATGTCAACCCGTTCTGGTCGCCGGACAAGAACTGGTTCACGTTCCAGTCGAACCGCAGCGGTTCGTGGAATGTGTATCTGTTCGACATCTCGACCGGCACGGAATACCAGGTGACCTCGTTCGCGACGGACGTGCTGTTCCCGAGCTGGTCGCCCAACGGAAAACAGCTGGCATTCTTCATCAACGTCAGCGGGACGTGGGATCTGTTCGTCTCGGACTTGAAGGGCGAGAGTTTCCAACAGATCTCGATTGGCGGGGATGCTGGGAACGCAACCTGGTCGCCGGAAGGCAACCGCCTCGCCTACCAGGTGACGGCTGGAGAGAACACCGACATCTTCACCTACGACCTGCAGAGCAACACGGAATACCAGTTGACGGACTTCGGCGGCGTGGACTCGGCTCCGACCTGGAACTGCGGCGGTACGGATGTATCCTTTACCTCGACGCGCGAGGGCAATCCGAACATCTACTCGACGTGGTGGCAAGGCGGTAGCGACATCTATGGCATCACCCTGCATCCATCCACGGATAAGTGGTCGCAGTGGTCCCCCTCCAAGGAACCTGGTTCCCGAGGTTACTAAAATCCATGTTTAGCAGGGAGGTGACAGACGGAAACGTCTGTCACCTCTCCTCCTGGTCATTATTTGCCATGTTTTAGGCTTGCGGGGGACGCCCGGTTACGGTAGGATTCTTTCATGGTTCTGTACATAGCGCTGGGTATTGCATTTCTAATTCCTTTGGGATTTTTATATTTTATAAATAAGCGGGATTTATTCGACACTGGAAAAATTTACTTTGTTGTCGTTTCGATGATGTGGGGAGTGATGGCTTATCTCCTTGCTGCGCGGACGAATCCCTATATCATAGATGCGGGCTGGGCAACCCGGGAGCAGGTGATTCGTATCACTGGTCCGATCCTGGAGGAACTGCTAAAAAGCCTGATTCTGATCTATCTGGTGCGGCGCGCGGATTTTAATTATGTTGTAGATGGCGCTGTCTATGGGTTTGGCGCGGGTATTGGTTTTGCCATCATCGAAAATTACGAATATATCGTCGGCAACCCTGAAATTGCGATTGTTGTGGCTGTGGCGCGGGTTTTTTCCACCAATCTTATCCATGCTGCAGGGAGCGGGGTCATTGGCGTGGCGCTTTCCGTGAGACGGGCGGAAAAAAGCGCGGTAAAAGGGTGGCTGTGGATATTGCTTGGGTACCTGTTTTCGATGTCGTTCCACATGATATTCAATACTCTGGTAAGCACGGGGATTGCCGTCGTTTTTGCAGTCATTTTTGGCGGAACGGGGGTGAGTTTGATCTACCTCGCCATTCGGCGGGGATTGAATATTCAAAAAGAATTCATCAGCGAAAAGTTGGGGGAGTTGAACCGCGTTACGAAGAATGAAGTCAAGGCGTTGAACCGGATAGAGGAGTTGAATAAACTGCTGAAACCTCTCACCCTGCAATTCGGCGAGGAAAAAGCCGGGAAGGTGAAGACGATGCTCAGCAAACAGGCGGAAATCGGGATCAAGACCAAATTGCTCGATACCACTCCCAACGAAAGCAGGAAGCGGGAGATGGGCAGGATCATCGACAGCCTGCATGCTGAAATGGAAACGTTGCGCAATGAAATTGGACCCTATTGCATGTTGTTCGTCCGGCAGGTGTATCTTTCGCAGGATATGAACCTCTGGGGTTCGATCAATGCCCGTGTCGCTGAATCAAGCACAGGTCAAAAAGGAGGCGGGTTGTGGGACCGCGCAGCCAGCCGCGTGCAATCATCCAAATCAGAGGAGGATGAATGATGGGTCAGGATATTCTTGAGCATCTGAAAAAGACAAGTATTTTTAGCGGACTTACGGATGAAGCGTTGAGCGATGTCGCCAGGAGCGCGTCTGCGCGCAAAGTTGCAAAGGGCGATATCCTGATGAAAAAGGGCGAAGTTGGAGACTCGCTTTTTCTCATTCAACAAGGCTGGGTGAAGATCGTCACCGAAGATTCAAAGGGGGATGAACTGATCATCAACAAATGCGGACCCGGCGAAACAATCGGTGAGATGGCTTTGCTGGATCGAAGCCCGCGCTCCGCGACGGTGATCGCTTTGGAAGATGCGGAAGTGGTGGAACTGAAGCAGGACGTTTTTGAAAAAGTATTGAACCAGCGCCCGGATGTTTCGCTTTCGATCATTCGAAGCTATTCGGACCGCCTTCGTTTTTCCACCACCTATATCGAGAAGGCAATTGACTGGGCGCAAAAGATCGCGGAAGGCGATTATTCGTTCATTGACCAGACCCAGCCTGTCATGTCGAACGCCAAATCGGATGACGACAAGGCAACGCAGCTGCTTTCCGCATTCTTTACCATGGTTCGCAGGGTGAAGGAACGCGAAGAAGGCTTGAAACAACAGTTGGAAAAGTTGACGTTCGAGATCGATCAGGCGCGCAGAAAACAGGAATTCGAAGAAATAACCAGCACCGAGTTCTATTCCCGTCTCAAGGAGCAGGCAAAGGCGTTGAGACAGAAACGTTTAAATGAATAACCTGGAGGTTTCATGAAAGGCAAAATCGTTTCCATTCATTCCTTTCGAGGCGGGACGGGAAAATCCAACACCACTGCCAATCTTGCCGCTCAAGTGGCGATGGCGGGCAAACGGGTGGGTGTTGTGGATACAGATATTCAATCCCCCGGCATCCATGTGTTGTTTGGCTTGGATGAGGACAAAATGGGCAAGACCCTCAACGATTTTCTCCATGATAAAGCCACCATTCGTGAGATTGGCTTTCCAATCGGCGAAAATGCGAGCGGGGCGGCGGGACGCGCAAAACTGGCGGGCAAGAACTTGTGGCTGTTTCCCTCCAGCATTCGCGGACGCGAGATCAGCCAGATTTTGAAGGAAGGAATCGATTTCAACCGCCTGAACGAGGGGTTGCAAAGCACGATCAAGGAGTTTGATCTCGATTATCTCTTCATCGATACACATCCCGGCTTGAACGAAGAAACCCTGCTGTCCATTGCAACTTCGGACATCCTGATCATCATCCTTCGACCCGATCAGCAGGACCTTCAGGGAACCTCCGTCACTGTGGACATCGCCCGCAGCCTGGATGTGCCGAACCTGATTCTGATGGTTAACAAAGCCCTGCCCAAATATGACTTTGTCGAACTCAGGAAGGATATTGAAAGCAAGTTCAACGCGCCTGTGGCTGGCATTCTGCCGCTCTCCTTCGATCTCGCGGACAATGCCAGCAATGACCTGTTCTCTTTGTCCACCCCGGATCATGAGTGGTCCCGGTCCTTGCGTGAAGTGGCTCAGGCAGTCCTGACGCTGGGATAGGAGTTGACCATGAAATGCTGGCACTGTGAAGAGGAAGCCCGCGCTTCATGCGCATTTTGCGGACGGTTTGTCTGCAAGGATCACGCGGCGACCATGTCCACGTTCATCACGATGTTTGTGGGAGCAAATAACACCCCCAAAGGTTTGGCGGTTGCAAATGTCATCTGGTGCGGCGAATGTGAACCGCAGCCGGAACCGATCAGCATGCCTGAACTGTATTAAAAGGAAGAGGTTGCCATGCCCGGAGTCTTTGATCGGTTAAACAAGGAAATTCAGGATAAACAGCAGGAAGGCGGGATTACCGCCCTCGACCTGGCTGACCTGCCGCCCGCCCTGCGGAAGATCATGCGCCTGATGCTGCGCGAAATCCAGATGAACTACCCCCGGTTGTGTGAAGTAATGGATGCCATGCCTGAAAGGGAACGCCTCACACGCGACGAATTGCAGGGTGCCCTCTCGACGCTGACCAGCCAGTTTTGGTTGATTCGCATCGGCGAAGGAGAAAAAGCCATCTACAAGGTGAATTTGCGCCGCAAAGCGGGCAGTACGCTGGCGGCTGGTATCTGGTCGTCGTTGGATGAGAAATTAAAAAGGAATCCGAAGGATACCTGACATCTTATCCTTGAAAACGATCTTGTGTGCCGGAAAAACTAATCTGCCGCCTTTTGCCCCGACAGTTCGTACAAAGGAACGGGCGCACTCTTGCCCTTAAGCGCCACATCTCCCAAATGACCGCATTCGTATTTTGACTCAATTGCCCGCTTCACATTTTCGGAGATGACGATCTGGTTCTTCTGAGCGCGGTTCATCAAACGCGCCGCCGTATTGACGGTATCCCCGAGTACATTATATTCGCGGCGTCCGCGCGGTTCCCCAACCTCGGCAACGAATGCCGGTCCCGTGTTGATCCCGATCTGGCAATATATCTCCGGCTGGACGTTCCCGATGGTGGGCGGTTTCTGGCTTAGATTTTGTATCACCTCGCGGATGGCGATTGCCGCGGAGGCGGCGCGCATTTCGTCGTTCGTGTGGGCGGTTGGCACTCCAAAATAAACCACGATATCCGACCCGGCAAGGTGATAGGTCACTTTCTTGAGAACGCCGCCGCGCGACTCCACCGCCGCATTGATCAGCGAAAACGCCCGTGAGAAACTCAATGCCAGTTTTCGTTCCTCTCCGGGCAGGGCGCGGTCGGCGGCTTCGGGCAGCCCGATAAAATTGATGAACATGATCGTCGGCTGCGGAAAATCCGGGGGAATCCTTCTGTCTGCCGCGCTTTCAACCAATAAAGATAACACCGGCGACGGGATAAAACTCGCAATCGGCTCGATATTGTTGAGCAGGGAAATGATCTGCTGTAATACCACGTTCTTGTCCCGCTCGATCACAATGTTGCTTGCCATGCGCCTTCGAAGCGGCGTGATCTCATATTCGCCCAATTGATCATCGGTCAGGTCGTCTGTAACAAAGTGATAACCCGGCTCTCCATCCTCGAAATGAAATTGGTCTGCCACCCGCTCATACGCCTTTTGCGAAAGAT
Source organism: Anaerolineales bacterium (assembly GCA_020060625.1). Lineage (GTDB taxonomy): Bacteria > Chloroflexota > Anaerolineae > Anaerolineales > Villigracilaceae > Villigracilis. The sequence goes on from JAGUZU010000034.1 coordinate 51,187, forward strand.
TCACCCGCCCGTTCTTTCCATTGCTTTCCGTCAACTTTGCCTGCTGCACATCCTTTCCCAGCAGCACGTGTTCCATGCGGCGCGGCGTGCCGATATCCGCTGTCAGGAACCTGCCCGGGTGAATGCCGATCCGCATCATCAAATTGACAACACCCGAAGGCGTTTCGATTTCTGCAAACCCCTTCATGGCTCTTTGCATCCGCAGACCGGCGCGAACGGCGCGCAGCGTATCGTCATTCCTGTCTGTTTTGGGGAAGATGACCAGCATGGCGTCGCCCGTAAATTCGACCAGTTCGCCGCCTGATTTGCTGATCACAGAAATCATCGTGGAAAAATACTTCGTCAACTGCTTTAAAAGGTCTTCCGCGCCTTTTTTCCCTTTGGCGGCATTCGCCTCCATGAGTTTCGTAAAACCCGCCAGGTCGGTGAACATCATGGTCCCGTATTGCCAGTCGGTCTTGACGTCTCCCGGCTTCAACGAACTAATATCGATTTGTCTCGAGGTGTAATCATGTAAAATTCGCTGCAACGTCCGCAAATGCTTGTGAACTTCGATCATAATGTCCACAGACGGGTTGCCCCACATGGAGGCGTACATTTCGGCTGGGAGTAAATATCTCAACCGGCTTTCGATGGTGGTAAGCGGCGACTCGGGAAGCATAATTCGTATTATACTTGAAACACTAAATCAGACCATTTGCAAGGCGCGCCCGGGTTTCCGGCGTATTTTTAAAATTCAAAATCAATTCAGAGGAGATGAAGAAAATGAAATACCCCAAAGTTCTTTTCTTAAACTTGCTGGCAGTTATCGCTTTGCTGTTGGCAGCATGTGGCGGAAGCGCCGGCACCGAAACGGATGCCATCCCGCAGGCGACGGCATCTGGTGACTCGGAGCCGGTTGGAGGCGATACCGACTCCGCGCCCGCCTCGAGCGACGCGCTCGTGCTTGATCCTGCCAACACAACCGGCGACAACGCCCAGGCATTGGTCGGCTACCTGTACGAAGGATTGGTTCGCATGGATGGCGACAATGTGACGGGCGCTCTTGCGGAAACCTACACCGTTTCCGAAGACGGTCTCGATTACATCTTCGACCTTCGCCCCGGGATCAAGTTCCACGATGGAACAGACTTGAACGCGGATGCTGTCATCGCAAACTTCAACCGCTGGTTCGACCCTGAAGATGCCAATCGCGGTTCGGGCGAATTCGCGGCGTGGGCTTCCAACTTCGGCGGCTTCAAAGGCGAAGTAACCGAAGACGGGCTTGCCAAATCGGCGTATGACGGCATCGAAAAAGTCAACGATTTTACCGTGCTTTTACACCTGAACACCATCGACCCGGACTTCCTGAAAAAGCTCACCGACCCGGCATTCTCCATTGTCAGCCCGGGTGCTTTTGAGCGCGGCGATGGAGGCACTGGACCGTACAGGTTCTCCGCGTTGAGCGGCTCGACTGTAACTCTCGAACCGTTTGCCGGTTACTGGAACCCCGCCGCCATTCCCAGCGAAGGCATGGAAGCCCCGTTGGAATAAAGAACAGAGGAATCAAAAAAGCCAGCCTTCAAAGGCTGGCTTTTTTTGATTCTCGAAGTTTCGAGTTACTGATCTGACCAGACCGGCTCACCATCGTACGCCACAGAGGAAGTGACCCGGATGAATTCATTGGTCGGCACGGTGACCAGATACAACTCCATATCTCCGCCGGCAAGCGCCTGGAAGATAAGCCTCACCCCGTCCGGCGACCAGGCGGGTGTGCCGCGCGGCTCGACCCCCTGCTCGAACAACTGGATGACCGTTTCATCGGTTATGCTGAATACATTGATTCCATAGCCGGCGCTTTGTTTTGCATTTGCGGCGACCCACATGCCATTGGGCGACCAGGCGGGCGAACCGTACTCCGAAGGCGCAGAGGTGAGACAGCGCTGGTTCAACCCGTCCCGACCGATCAGGCACAGGTTGGAGAGATCGCCGACAGAGGATTTGTAGGCGATGATGCTTCCATCTGGCGACCAAGCCGGAGCGGAGTCTGGGGCGGCGCTTGTCGTCAGCGTGGAGACTGCGCCGTTCAGCGAAAGCAGCAGGATGTCCGAGTTCCCGAAGCGGTTGCTGACAAATGCGATTTCACTACCATTGGGCGACCATACGGGGCTGCTGTCGCCCGCCGCGTCGTTGGTGAGGCGGATTTGGTTCGAGCCGTCCGCGTTTGTCACGTAGATTTCGAGGTTTCCGTCGCGGAACGATTCAAAGACAAGCTGCTGCCCGTCCGGCGACCAGGAAGGGGCGGCGTCTCTTTCAGCCGTATCTGTGACGCGCGTAACATCGAGCGTGTTTAGGTCGAGAATGTAAATATCGGTATTGTCGTTCAGGGTGGAGACGAATGCCACCCGTGTTCCATCGGGCGAGATGACCGGATTGCCATCCTCCGAGCCGGAGGTCGTCAGCCGGATCTGTTGAATGCCGTCGGGTGTGGTTTTGTACAGACTCATTTGCCCGTCTCTGTTTGAGACGAAGATAATGCTTCCAAAAGGCGCGGGTATGGGCGTGGCGGGGGGCGGCTCTTCCGGCGCATCTGTGATTTCAGCTGCGGCTGTGGGTTCATCTTCAGAGCCAAGTCCGCCGGCGCCGGGCAGGATATCCGCTGTCGAACCGCAGGCGCTCACGATGACCGATGCGAGAATCAAGAATACGGAAACAGGAATGGTTTTATAAGCGTTTTGGGTAAAAGTCATTTTTCTTATTTTCCTCTGCCAGTTTAGGGGTCTTCGTTACGCCAGATGAAACCGTAATCATGTTCGCCTTTGAGCATTTCGCCGCGTTCGAATCGCTTGGGGTCGAAGCCGGTCAGGTCAACGGCGGTGGATTTTCCGTCCACGATCAGTTGGCTGACGCACAAACCGACAGCAGGGGAGAGCTTGAAGCCGGTGCCGCTGAATCCTGTGACGAGATAATATCCCTCGGGTCCTGCCGCGCCGATAATTGCCCGTTGATCCGGGGTTAAGCCGTCCCTGCCAACATGGGTGGAATGAAGCGAACCTTCCTCCATGGATGGGATGCGCATGCAGATGCGTTCGATGGCGCGTTCCACAAAGTCTTTGGCGGCGTAGCCAAGATCGGCTTCGGGGGGTTCACCGAGGCGGCTGTCATCTTCGAGGGCGATCAAGGTCAGGTCGCCGGAATCAGGCCGAAAGTACATGTTGAGCGAACTGTCGATCACGGTTGGATGGTCGGTGATTTGGGCAGGTCTGCGGACGTGGAGGACGTCGTGAGTCCAGGTGTCAAGCGGAATGGGCACGCCGAACAGATCGCTTATTTTTCCAGCCCATGCGCCTGCCGCGTTGATGACGATGGGGGCGGAAAAGTCGCCGCGCGTGGTTTGGACGCCGGTAACTTTGGTTCCTGTGAGGTGGGCGCCGGTCACTTCGCAATCCTGCGCATAGCTGGAACCCAGCGATTTTGCCGCTGTCAGGAGGGAGTTCGCGGTCAGCGTCGCATCTGCGTATCCGGATTCGGGTTCATACGCGGCAATCTCGATGTCATCTGTTTTGAAAAAAGGAGCCAGTTTTTTGACTTCATCCCCGGTGATCACTTCGGTGGGAATGCCGATTTTTTTGTGCATCTCCACGTTGGCGCGAAGTTTGTCGCGATGCTGCGGCGGCTCGATGTGCAGGAAGCCGGTGCGGCGGAAGCCGCATTCGCCGCCCACACGTTCGCCCCAATTACGGAAGTATTGAAAACTTTCCCAGGCGAGCCGCGATTCCAATTCGAGGTCGTAGTGCATGCGCACAAGTCCGCTGGAACTGCCTGTCGCACCAAAGCCGACCTGCCTGCGTTCCAAAATGACGGGTTTCAGACCGCGTTTTGCCAGGTGAAAGGCAATGCTCGTCCCTATTACGCCTGCTCCGATGATGATTGCATCAAAAGTTTTTGACATTTTGTTATCCTTGTGGGTTATTGCACGGACCCTGTAACTTTAGTGGCAAATGTACGCCCAAACGGGTCAGCGCGGAATATCCGGTTATTTACAGTTTTGAAAGTAACTCATTTGATCCTGGCAGGATGTCGATGAACACTATCCACGTCAGTTTTTTATCACGAAGCGCGTCAAGCCGCCAGGAAAACCATTAAAACTTCGCGTTCGCTTCAGCAGGCTCAGCACGGGCTTTACGCTCCTGGCGGTTCAAATGTATGGTAGAAAGTAATACTATCTCTATCTGAAATTGCGAAAGGTAAGTAAAATCATCCAATGTTGTATGATCGAACTGCCGCGCGAACTCATGGTGAAATCATGAAAAATCCGAAATACGTAATTACCGTTGATCTTGATTTGCCTCCGTTGAAGTCAGGGCTGGAACCATATTACGCCTTCGGGCAATTTCCATCTGCTCGTAATTTCAGGGAGGATATTGCCATTTCAACCCGGCGGCTGTGGACGCTCTTGAAATGGGCGCGGCATTGCGAGGTGATGGTCTTGGACAGCGTCAGCGGACGGTTCCATCCGGATTTGTTGGCATGTGTTTTCATACGTTTTTTTTCCAAGCGACCGGTTATTGTGATGGCGGATGATATGTGGAACAAAGGAGGGATGCTTAAATATATATTTCAAAAAACGATCATCCGCGCGGCGGACCCGGCTATTCATCGGTATGCGGTCCATTCGCTTGGGGAAGGAAAAATTTTCGCCCGGTTGTGGGGCATTTCACCTGAAAAAGTGCGGACATGTATTTACAATTTTACCTTTACCGACGATGAAATCAACGCCGGAGAAATCACCTCCAATGGCTACATTTTTGCGGGAGGAAGTCCGTTAAGAAATTATGATTTATTATTGGAGAGCGCGCGTCAACTGCCCCACCGCCAATTTGTCATTGCCACGCGCGTACTGAAAGGGCGCAAGGACATTCCTGAGAATGTGCGGGTTGTCCAGGTCTCGCATACGGAATTTATCCGCCTGATGCGCGAATCCGACATGGTCGTAACGCCGCTCGCTTCCGGGGGGACGAGGTCGGGTGGTCAGCAAACCTATCTTAACGCCATGCGAATGGGGAAGATCAGCATGGTAAATGGAAATGACGTGCTTGGCGTAACAGATTACATCCAGGATCGCGTTAATGGGATTATTACCGACGGCACGCCGCAGGGATTTGTCGAAGCGATTGAGTGGGTATATGACCCCTCCAACCTGAATGCGGTGAATAAAATCAAGCAGAATGCCCAGGAAACCGTGAAGGAATTTTCGTATGAGCGTTACCTCTGCACAATGACGGCGATTATCGAAGAGGCGGTTGCGGAAGCAAATGCTCGAGAATCGTCTACTTGTCCTGTCGTGTCCGCATTTCCCTGGCTTTCTCCCGTAGATCCTGAAAAAACTTGGACTCGGTAATTTCCGCCACCTGACGGGATCGGCGCGTTTCGTCGATCTCGATTTTTAATTTGGCGATTTCCTGACGCAGCGCCGTCTCACGAATGTAGCCATCCAGCGCGGCGGTTGCGAGCAGAATGAGCGCTTCCAGCGCATCGTCGTCTGCAAAAGGGATGATTCCGCCCGATTGCTGATCCTTCGCATTGATCAATTGCAAAACGCCGATCAAATTCCCATCCTTGTTTTCAAGGGGGATGGTGAGAAAGGATTGGGAACGGTACCGGGTTTGCTTGTCGAAGGATTTTGTGCCGGAGAAATCGAATCCCTCCGCCTGGTAGGCGTCGGCGATGTTGATGCGCTTGCGGGTCAACGCCGCATAAGAAACCACATTGGAACGGTTTTCGCTTCCATCCACATTATGGAGGGGAACAGGGCTAAAGGGGATTGGAGTTCCGCTTGTGCCGCCCATCGTCATGTTCAGGGAAGTATTCCGCAGGATCACGAATTTCAGCAGGTCGTCTTCCACAAGGTATAACGTGCCAGCATCGGCATTTGTCACTGCCTGCGCTTCCACCACGAGCGATTCGAGCAGACGGTTGAAGTCCCTTTCAGCCGAAAGCGAAACACCGATGGGAATCACCTTCCTTAAAAGGCGCAGTTGATTGTCCCGCAACAAAATACCATTTGCCATCACGTCCAATAGGCGCGCCAATTGACCGAGGTCCCCGCCATCCTCCCGCAGGTCCTTCAGGAGTTCGGAGGTATATTCGCCCGCCTCCACTGCGCGGACAGCCTGCATGATTCGTTTGAGCGGAGAAGCGGAACTGATGACTGTAAGGTCTGGCATATTTTCATCCTGTTTTCGAGAGTATACCACCGGTGCGCATGCGCCCTCTCGAAAGTTTGCGATATACTTCGCGCATGTCAAAAAATAAAATCGGTCTTTTCGGCGGCACCTTCGATCCGCCGCATATCGGTCATCTCATCCTTGCCGGTGAAGCGGCTTCCCAGTTCGATCTTAACCGCCTGCTTTGGGCGCTCACCCCGAACCCTCCTCACAAACAGGAAACCCCCATCACGCCGCTCCCACATCGGCTTGCCATGCTGCAAAAGGTACTCTCGTATCACCCGGTCTTCGAACTCTCGAGACTCGAAATAGACCGACCCGGTCCCCACTATACGATTGACACAGTGCGACTCCTCGCCCAGCAGGAACCGTCGGCGGAGATCATTCTGCTCATTGGCGGCGATTCGCTTCGAGACCTGCCAGGCTGGCGCTTCGCCGCCGACCTCGTGGCTGCGGTTTCCAAAATCGGCGTGATGCGCCGCCCGGGCGGCTCCGCAGATTTGAACGAGCTCGAGGCGAAACTTCCCGGCGCGGCGGAAAAGATCAAATTCATAGACGCCCTCCTGCAGCCCGTCTCCTCGCGTGAATTGAGGCGTCGTATTGCGGCAGGGGAAATGTATCGGTATTACGTCCCGCCTGAAGTGTACGAATATATCGAAGCGAATCATCTATATCGTTGACTTCTCCCCCCACTCCCCATGTCCCTCTTCCTTGACTCCATCTTTTCATCCATTGCCCTCAGCCACTTCATGGTGGACACCTTCAATGCCAGCCGCCCCGTCCTGCTGACCTATCTCGGTTTAAGCGAATGGGAGATCGCCCTGTTCTCCACCATTTACATCTGGACATCCGCCCTGACACAACCTTTTTTCGGCTGGGTTTCAGATCGCATGGGTCCGCGCTGGCTCGCTTCCGGCGGCTTGTTGTGGATGACCGTCTTTTATTCGGCGGCGTTGTTCCTGCCGGGAAAAACCGGCTTGGCATGTTTGATTATCGCCGCATTGGGGTCATCCGCATTTCATCCGGTTGGTACGGTGCAAGCCACCCTGCGCGGACGCGACCTCCTGAAAGGGCGCGAGACCACCGCCGCCTCTCTTTTTTTCATGTCGGGTCAACTCGGTCATTTTATCGGTCCAATCATGACAGGATTGATCCTTGCTTCCTATAAGATCCCCGGCATGTTCATCCTGCCTGTGGTGTCCATCCCGATCGGTCTTGCATTGCTCAGGCAGTTACGCGACAATCACCAGCATCCAAAGCCCGCGCAGACAAAGCAGGCGAACCGCGCGCAGGCGGGCGTCTTCTTTATTCTTATTCTGGCGTTGGTCGCCGCGTTGCAATCCTGGGCGCAGGCAAACATGGTCAACCTCATTCCCAAATACATCAAGGATTTGGGACAGGGAGCGACCATCTACGGCAGTATGTCGGGATTGTTCATGGGCGGTTCGGCGCTTGGCAATGTGCTGGGCGGCTACTTTGGCGATAGATATTCAAAACGATTTGTGGCGTCGCTTGTCTTATTTCTTGCCGCCTTCCCAATTTACGCCGTCAGTAGAATCGGATGGTCGCAGTGGTTGTATTTTTTCATCCCTTTGGCGGGCGCATTGACCGGCGCAGTGCATAGCATCATGGTGGTCTTTGCCCAGCGCATCATCCCCGGCGGGATGGCGCTGGCATCCGGCTTGATTCTCGGATTCATCTTTTCATCGGGCGCGCTGGGGCTGCTTTACACGGGTCATCTGGCGGAACTGTACGGCTTCCCCTTTGTGTTGACGCTGACAACCGGAATGGCGCTGGTCGCCTCACCGCTGGCGTTGTTTTTGAAGGAAAAATAAAGTACCGCAAAACTCGTAATCCGCGTAGGGCGCGTTCTCTTACGCGCCTGTTGGCGTTAGAGAACGCCAATTACGCGGTCACGGTATATTTGTCAATTTCCATAATCTTGCGGCACCTCTATGCATTCAAATGATAGGTGTGATACGCATTCTTGCAGGGGTTTCCCCAGGTGATGTGCATTTCACGCGAGGTTAAATCCATAACCATCGCGCTGATGGTTTTCTCGCGGTCGAGCGGGTCCAGCCCGGCAATATTGTGGTTGCAGATCGAGTTGGGGATGTTGACGTGATCTTTCTGAATGGCTTGCAGGCTCTTTATCGTATGCTGTTCCTTTTGCCGGATCAGCCGTGAGGCGCGGAAATAACGCACGCGGGACGAAAGGAGTTCTTCGGGCTCCTTTTCGATCTGTTTCATGTGTGTATCAAGATAATGATTCGTGTGAACCATATAGCCTTCATGCCCATACAGGATCTCGAATTTACGCGCCGAGACTTCAATCGAATAGATTTCACCGCTTTCGTGAACGAGTAAGTGGTTATAACCGGCAGCGCGGTGGGGGACGAGAGTCCTGCCAATGGCGCCGGAGATTCGGCGTGAAGCAAGCACGGCGCGGGCAACCACGAGTCGGGGGATTCCGATGCGCGAGTCGTTCGGGTAGACCGAGTCAATGAGTTGGGCAATGCCGTGAGCGTTGAATCCGACGTTGGGCAGGAGTCCGCCGTAGGTCATGGCAAGGAAGGGCGGTTCCTTGTCCGGTTTGGCTGAGATGACGATGACGTCTTCTTCGTCTTCCGGGATCCAATCCTCGTTGTGCGCTGCCAGCACGTGACCGTCCGCCGTGCGCTCGTCATTGACCGCCATGCTGGTACAGCGGGTGAGGTGAAGCGCGTCCACGGTGACGGCTTCCATCGCGTTCAAGATGACGATATCGTCGAATGAAATATTTGCGCCTTCGGCAATGCCGCGCATCTCGTCCACGTATTGAGGATAGCGCTCTTCTGCAAAGGGCAGGTATTTCCGCGCTTGAATTTTTGCGCCGTCCCAGGTAAGTTCGAGTGTGTCGTAGGCGGCGTCTATAAGAACGTGCGCGTTCTCGATGCTGTGTTGAATTTGGGTCCGGGCGGCTTCGCCGAACTGGCGTCCCATCTCGCGGTGCGAACCGGAGACTTCAATGAATAACGGGGGGGTGTTGTGAACAGGGGTGTTTGGAATTTCCTGCTTGAGCATATAATACTTCCTCCAAAAGAAAACCGCCTCGGGAAAAGTTCCCCGAGGCGGGCGGATTATATCACGGTCAATTGGAGGTCATGACGTGGGTGGAACTTCCTCCACAATTGGCGCGGGCATGACTCCGGGCGGGTTGCGCGCGCCGAACCAGGTCATTGCTACCCCGCCCATTACAACCAGAGTAACGAGGAAGGATGCCAGCCAGCCGACACAGGGGATCAGGTCTATGAAGCCGACGATCAGCACAAGCATGAGCGTTCCAAATCCCGTCGAAAGAACCGGCGCCCAGGTCTGATTAATGGCTTTGGTGAAGCGGTCTCCTACTTCCTGCCCCAGCGCGACCATGCCGAACAGCCACGCCAACGGAAGGATGAGCGCCGTGATCAGGGCGATTGGAATGAGGATGATGGTGATTGCCATGAAGACAATTGCCATGGGGATGACGATGACCGCCAGCAGACCGTACCCTCCCGCAACAAAAGGCTGCCGGGTAACCGCATCGCTGACGCGCTCCAATTGCGGCTGGAGGAAAAGCGTGAGCAGCATCCCGATGGCGGCAACCGCTATTGCGCGTCCGAGAACGCTTGCGATCTCCCAGAACGGATTTACGTTCACTCGGACTTCGGGCGTGCCGGGCACATTTGGAACATCCGGGACGTTGGGTACTTTGGGGACATCCGGCACGTTGATCATGGGCGGGGCGTTGTTCGTGACATTGCCTGTAATTTCCGCGCCGGGTTCCTTTTCCACGTTTCCGCCAATGGCGGCGACATCGCCGTCCACTACAGCGGTTTCGGTCAGCAATAATTGACCGCCGACGATGACAACATCACCGTCTATATTTCCAGAAACCGTCAGGTTCCCGCCGACCAGGGCGACATCGCCGTCGATGTCGCCGGCTATTGTGAGATTTCCTCCCACCAGAACAACGTCGCCATTCACGGATGCGCCCTCTTCAATGGCGGCATTGCCGCCAACGACTGCCAGGCTGCCATCCAGGGTTTCATCGCTTTCAAGCGTGTAGTTCTGCCCAAAGAGGATGATATCGCCTCCCGGACTTTGCGCAAATACCTGGCTGGTTGGCAGCGCTGCCAATGCCAGTAAAAGCATCACGCGCACTGCGATTATTTTTGCTTTCATACCATAGCTCCTTGTGACTTGCGGCTCAACCGCCAAATTGAGACAGCCCATAACAACCCCATCCCTGCGAGCGAGGAGAAGATCACCATCCAGGCATAAGGGGGGATGAAGTCTGGCAGAATTCGCGCAAACACTCGGAGGATTTCACTGAATGCCTGCAGGGACGTGAACATGAATAGAAAATAGCCGACGGTTGCCGTGAGCCATTCCACAGGCGCGGAAAGGAACGCGTAGATGTAAGGCGCGGCTAGAAAACCAAGCACGCCCAACCCGCCGAAGATCAACACGAACATGCCCCACAGCCGGCGGCGGCGTTCCGTAATTTTCTGCGCGGCAAGCCGCTGTTGGAAGCGGAGTGTGAACCCAGCCGCAGGGGAGACCACTTTCGCAGATCGCAGAGCAAGCCCGGTTTCGGCAAGAGCCGAACAGGTGCGGCACATCCGCAGATGGGCTTCCAAGTCGCGCTTCTCCTTGGCGCTCAAGTGTTTATCGTCCAACAGCCAGGTTTCAAAAGGCTGGTGATTCATGATGTCTCCTTTCCATTTCGGCGAGCAGGTCGTCTTCCTGATCCTGCCATAAGCCTGCCAGTTCCTTGCGGGCGCGATGCAGGCGGCTCTTCACCGCGCTCACCGTCAGCCGCAAGGACTCGGCGATTTCCTTTTCTGAATAGTCGTACCAGTATCTCATAATGATCGCGGCGCGGTCGGTGTCGTTGAGGTCTTTCAACAACTCGTGTACGCGCTCCAGGGTTTGTCCTTTTATAGACTCCGCTTCGGGGTTGGGCGCATCCAAATCGGGATACTCAAACGTGTTGCCTTCGTCGTCCTCCACATCCATCGAAAACATCGCAAACTTGCGGCGGCGCAGGCGGTCAATGCAGTAATGCGCGGCAATCGAAAGCAGCCACGTGGCAAACGGACGTTTTCGGTCGTAGCGGTGCAGGTGCTGGTACGCGCGCAAAAACGTCTCCTGCGCGGCATCCTCCGCCGACTCAGGCTCGCCCAACATGCGGTAACACAGGTTGAAAACGGGGGTCTGATAGGTTTCGACGAGCCTGGTAAACGCCTCGTCATCGCCTTGCTGCGCCTGGGCAACCCAGGTCTGTTCTTCGTTCACATTGCTCCTATGATGACTTTTTACATCTTCCTTACGCAGGAGACGGGGAAAAGGTTGCGCGATTTTGACTATCCGACTACCGGACTAACCGACCATCCGACTAATGGTGATGCCCCTCCCCGCTTCCCACCGGACCGAGAACCTGCTCCCACGCCCCAAGCGACTCAGCCCTTTGAGCGAGGAAGATGGCAATGCTGGTCGTGATCGGCACGGCGGCGATCAGCCCCAGCGACCCGACCAACGTTCGTACGATTTCCTCTGCGATAAACGAAAAATTGATCAGGTAGCCGTAATCACCCTGCCCAAGCGAGAACATCAACATCATCGGCAGGGAGGCTCCAGCGTAGGCTAAAACCAACGTGTTGACCGTGGCAGCCACATGGTCCTGACCGATGCGCATGGATGCGTTGTACAGTCCGCGAAAGCCGAGGGATGGATTCGCGTGATGGAGTTCAAAGACCGCCGAGGCTTGCGTCGTCACGAGATCATCCAGCACGCCGAGCGCGCCGATGATCATGCCGCCGAGCAAAAGTCCGCGCAGGTTGATCGGCGTTTCCATCAACTGCATCAGGAACATCACGTTCTCGTCACCCGAACCGTTGAGTTTGGCGAAGACCACGAACAGCCCAGAAAGCGCACCCGTGAGTAAAAGGACGATCACCATGCTGAGAACTGCCGCATGGGTTTTCAACGTCCAGCCGTAGGTGAGGTACAGCGTGACGCCCAACAACAGCGCCGAGCCGACGATGCTGACGCGCAGCGGATCGTTCCCCGTGAGGATTTGCGGAATAATGTAGCCGATGATGACGTACAAACTGAACGCCATGCTGATGAGCGCGCGGACGCCTTTCCATTGACTGATGAAGATGATGGCAAGGGCAAAGATAACGGTCAGCCACAGGATCGGCGTCGTGCGGACGTAATCCGCAAAATAGGCATTGACCACATTCTCCGGCGTCTTGCTGATGGAGACGAGTATCTTGTCACCCGGTTTCAGCAGGTAATCATCCGAGCGCACCTGCCGCCTGCCGTAGTCTATTTCCATCATAATGCCTTCGTATTGTCCCTCCAAAATATTCACTCGCGCCACTTGATAGGTTTGCAGATTTCCGCCCAGGTCAATTTGACCCTCTTCGATGATTTGCAGCACCTCCGCGCGGACGGTATCCGCGCCGAAGGTGGCAAAGCCTTCGCCCGGTAACTGCGCTTGAGTGAGAAGGGTGTATGCCAGCACTCCGATGAGCAATAGAAAAGGAAAGAGCCATGATCTGTTTTTCATGGTGTGGATTATAAAACAGTAGGTCACGCTTGGAGCGTGACGTTTTCGTTAGTTCCATACATGTCACGCTGAAAGCACGACCTACGATGCCGTATAATCTCCTGTATGAATTTTCGGCGGTACTACATCCCCGGTTCGGCAGTGTTTCTTACGCAGGTTGTTGAATCACGACAACCTGTTTTTCAGGATGGGAAGTTGCTTGAACTCCTTTTCGCCACCTTGCACAATGTGAAGCAAATTCACCCCTTTATCATGCTTGGGCATGTCTTCTTGTACGATCATTTCCATCTACTTATTCAGCCAATAGGGAAAAGCAATTTCTCCGATATTATGCACTCCCTGAAACCCAATTTCACCAAAGCGTACAAAAAAATGCTTGGATTACCGCCTTCCAATTCGATGAAATTCTGGCAAAAACGATTCTGGGATCATGTCATCCGCGATGACCAGGATTTTGAAAACCACCTGCATTACATCCATTACAACCCTGCCAAGCATGGCTATGTCACTGATCCGCGCGTGTGGAAGCACAGCAGTTACATCGAATGGGAAAAACGCAGCTTGTATCCGCCCGCTTTTGAGTGGGATGAGCCGAAAGGCGTTGATTGGGGTGAGTAGGTCACGTTTGTAACGTGACATTGCCCATTAATTACGCCGTCACGCTCAAAGCGTGACCTACATTTCCTGCCTATCGCCCATAAGGATACCAATACTCCTTATCTTCCATATTGAAATCCCAGTGGACGTGTTTCACTTCGCGGAATTCATCCAGACCGACTTCGCCGAGTTCGCGCGCGCCGCCCGAATATTTCATCCCGCCAAAGGGACCGGCGTAATGATCGGTCAGCGGATCGTTGATCCAGATCGTGCCAGCCTTCACGTCGTCGAAGAACTGTTTGATCTTCTTTGGGTCGTTCGAGATCAGCACTGCCCCCAAGCCGTATTGACAATCGTTCGTCAGCTTGATGGCTTCGTCGAAGGTGGTGTATTCCATCAGCGGTACGGCGGGACCGAACGTCTCTTCGCGCATGATGACCATCGTATGGTCAACGTCTTTCAACACGGTCGGCTCATGGAAGAAGCCTTTGGATAGTTGCTTCGGTCTCCCGCCGCCGGCAAGAATCTTTGCGCCGCGTTCCTTTGCATCGGCAATGTGCTTCTCGAATTTGGCGCGGTAGGAATCCCCGATCATGGGACCGATGTCGGTTGTGGGATCAAGCCCGGGTCCAAGCCGAAGCGATTTGATATGTTCCACGATGGCTTCTGTGAATTTCGCCGCGCCGCGCCTTGGGATGTAGACCCGCTCCGTGCTGGTGCAGACTTGTCCCGCATTGATGAGCGCCGCATACGCGACAGCCTTTGCCGCAACCTCGGGGTCGGCATCTTCAGCGATGACCGTCGCATCCTTGCCGCCTAATTCCAGGTGAAGTTTCTTCATCATCGGCGCGGCGATGGAGGCGATTTTTTGTCCTGTTGCCAAGCTGCCCGTAAAGGCAATTACCGGCACATCGGGATGCTTGACGAGCGGCTCACCTGTTTCGACTCCATATCCCGTGACCACATTGACCACGCCCGCGGGCAGGTGGTCAAAACAATGCTCGGCAAGATATAACGCGGTGAGCGGCGTCATCTCGGACGGTTTGATGACAACCGTGTTGCCCGCCGCAAGCGCAGGCGCGACCTTCCATGCCATGAGCAGCAGCGGATAATTCCACGGCACAATACATCCCACCACGCCATAGGGTTCCTTGATGATGAAATTGAACTGCGACGATGCCCCCGCCGCCAGCACGCTTCCGCGGTGATGCCGCCCCAATTCGGCATAATAACGGAATGTGTTCATTACCCATTCCACTTCTTCTTCGTTTTCGGAGAGCGGCTTGCCTTCCTCCAATGTCAACAGACGGGCGATCTCTTCCCGATGGGCATGGACTTTCTCTGCGACTTCATGCAAAAGACTCGCCCGCTCGTTGGCTCCTATCTTCCGCCACGCCTCGAATGCGGACCTCGCGGCTTGTACCGCCTCTTCGACATCTTCCGGCGTCCCGCGCGGGACACTGTCTAACACTTCTTCGGTGGCAGGGTTTTGCACCGGAATCTCTTCCTTTGCATTTCCATTCGTAAATTTACCGTTGATATACATTGGGCGCATGGGAATCTCCGTTTCATGTCATTGCGAGGAGCGAACGAAGTGAGCGACGAAGCAATCTTCCACTTAGTATAAACACAAGATCGCTTCGTGGCGACGAGGCGCCACTCGCAATGACATCTACTCTTTCGGCATCTGCGACTCTTCGATTAAATTTTTCGGCGTTGCCGCTCCGCAACTGGGACAAATATATTTATGTTCGATGGGCACATACGACCGCGAACAAAACGGACAGGTGATCGGCATCGGCTCTTTCGGCACCTCCTTGACAACTTCCTTCGTCACTTCGCGGGTTTCCACGCGCGTCCTGCCGCCGCCGAAGACAAAAACATCACCGCCCGAACGATACGATCCGCTTCCAGAAGAGGAACTGGACGATGTCTTTCCGATTGCGCTGGCGGCGGCGCTCCCAGCCAGTCCGCTTTTGCTTGCAGATGGCTTCGCCGACCCGGATGATTTTGAAGACGATCTGGAACGCGACGAAGACCGCGAAGAAGACGAGCTTGACCCGCCTTTCATGTTTCCCAGCACGAGGAACAGCACCGCCACGATCACCACCGCCGCCAATGTGACAAACACGATGATCGCTGTCAATCGAATCGCGCGTGGAATGTTGTACAACTCATAGCCGTAACTGAACAGAAACACGCCGCCCACATAAAACGGCGCAAGGATCAGCATCAGGATGATGCCCAAATCCTGAGCCAGGCTTTCTTCGAGAAATGTCAGGTAGCCGATAAAGACGATCAACGCCAGCGCAGCCAGCGCAATCAGCCCGCCGGGGATGAGGATGTGAAGCGGCTTGCCGGGTTTGGTTTCGTCGTGGTCATACTCATAAACTTCGTGTGTCTTCGCGCGCATTTGACGCGCCTTGTATTCCGACTGAGGCATGTTCTCTCCTTCATCTGACGGGTGAGGGCGGGGTGTTGGGGTTACTCGCTCAAATCCTTTGCCATTAATTCCATCTGCGCGAGGATCGCGGCGACCTGTCCACTGGCGACGTTCACGCGGTACATGTGCCTGAAACCATCGCCCAGCATTATTTTAACAGTACGCCACGAAGCCAATTGTGGTTGCAGTTCGCCCTGCGGAAGTAAATCAACCGCCTGTTTCCAGTGTGGATGAGTCTTTTCGTAATCGCCGAGCAGGCTCAAGGTCGAGGAGCGAAGCGGGAAGAGATGCGTCGCCTCCACCCAGCGGGCATCCTGTTCTTCCTCCAGCAGCCAGCGAACGAACAGCCACGCGGCGAGTTGTTCCTCATCCGTTGAATTCAAAATGACATAAGACGAGCCGTACACCGTCATCACGCCGTCATCATTATTCGGGAAGGGGATGACACTCCACGTATTGGTATTGCCCGCGCTTGCAAACGCGCGCGCAACGGAAGGCAGGTCGCTCAAACTTGCAGTGATGAACAACGCCTCGCGGTTGACAAACGAAGTAATCGGGTCCGGCGCTTCCTGCCATGCGCAATTGGCTTCGGAAAGTTCGCGCAGGAACTTGAAAGCCTCCACATTCTTTGGCGCGAGAAAGCGGTAATTGCCTTCCTCTAAAACGCCGCCGCCAAAGGCGCGCATCCACGAATAGGCGGTCATCGGGTCGCTGTTCACGAGCCAGCCGCCAAGCGAATCGTTTTGCGTCGATTCGTCCTTTAACATTGACTGATGCGCTTTGCAGGCTTGTTCGCGAAAATCTTCCGCGGCGTTTGGCGCGGATGAAAAACCAAGTTCATCTGCCCATCCTTCGTTCCATAATAAGAACTGCGCCGTGCGCTGCGCGGGAATTCCAATCCGGGCGTCGCCCGATATATCCTGATTCCAAAAAACAAACGAAATGTCGTTTGTGTCCATGCCGTATAACGGGTCTGTCACGTACTCCGTCAAATCGGTAACCGCCCCATTGTCGTGCCACTCCTGCGCGTGTTCAGGCAGCGCGATCACAAGATCGGGCTTTTCCGTTTTCGGAAGCGACGCCGTCACTGTTTCGTACAGATTCGAGAAGTTGACCTGGTTTTGCGCCGCGACCTTGATGCCCCATTCGTTCTCCGCATTGAATTCATTGACGAGCGTATCGAAGAAGCTTGACTCGACGCCGTACCAGGGAGTCCAGACCGTGACTTCCAGCCCGTTCAACGCCTCTTCATGGACCTCGAGCCTGCTCCCCGTTTCGACGGCTGATTCATGCGTCGGGCTGGATTCTTCCCCCGGCGCTGCGATGGAGTCCGCCGTGCCTGTGGAATTTTCATTTGTCCCACATGCCGAGATGATGAAGAGCGCGGCTAAAATGAATGGCAGAATTTTTTTCATGGTTTTATGGAGCCAGCAGCATGAACGGCACGGGAGTGAAAACCAAAACGAAGACGATAATCATCGCATAAGCGATCAGGCGTCGGGTGGGGTCGAGCGTTGTGATCTGATCCAATGGCTTTGCATTGACCCGTCCCAGCCAGAAAAGCAGGGCAGCCCACAGCCACCATCCGTTCCAGAAAAAGCCGAGCGCGGCAAGCACGACGATGATGAGCGGAAACGCCTTGCGAGCCTTTTCGCCGAACAACGAATAGATGACGTGGCCGCCGTCCAGCGTGCCGGCAGGGATGAGGTTCAACGCGGTGACGAGTATCCCCGCCCAGCCTGCAAACGCAACGGGGTGAATGAACACGTCCAACCCGCCGAACGGCAGGGGCTGACCGGTGAATAAATATCTCAGCCAATAGGTGATTCCCTGCGGCTCGGCAGGCGCGGGGAGCAATTGCCCAAACGTGACATATTTTGCAAACAGGTAAAGAAGCGAATTGCCTTCGAGAAAACCGTTTGGATCTGGGGTGATCGTCCCCAGTTCCGAAAGGGACAGACCCAGCAGCAGCACGGGAACGGCAACCACCAATCCGGCAATGGGACCTGCCACGCCGATGTCGAAAAGAATACGTTTGTTCTTCGGCGTGCCGCGCATGAGGATCGCCGCGCCCATCGTCCCAAGCGGACTTAAAGGAAATGGAATGAAATACGGCAGGGTGGCGGGCGTCTTGTGATAACGGCTCATGAAATAGTGACCGAGTTCATGCGCCAGTAAAATTCCAAGCAGGCTCACGGCGAAGGGCCAGCCTGTGAAGATGTTTTTTATCATGAACAGAATCTGCCCGCCGGGATCGGCTGGCACAGGACCTTCAGGCTGGATGCCTACCAACATTACGCTGAAAATCGTCAGCACAAAAAGGATGATGTTCGTGGATATTTTTTCCTTTTTTGGCTCGGGCTGCCTTGGAGCAAGATAAATGACATGCCCGCCGTCTTCGATGCGGAAGATGGGCGTAATGTTATGCGGCGCCAATGACTCGTCCAGTTGGTCGTATAACTCCGCCGAGTCTTCATTCAACAATTCCCCCCGGTAGCGCAGGAAGAAACCCTTGCGCGGATCTTCGCTGGTCACATCTTCGATGCGGAAGATGCGCGAGACGAGTCTTGTCAATTGTTCGGTTTCAGGAAATGTCATGTGAAAACACCTTGTCTGTTGCTGTGGATAACGAACAATGGACGATAAAAACGGTCAACGGTCTATCGTCCATTGTCCATGATAGGCGGGAGTGGATGGGAGTCGAACCCACCGCGGCCCGCAACGCGGCCCGCCACAGGTTTTGAAGACCAGGAAGCCCACCGGGACCTAACCACTCCCGCCGGCAAGGATAACCGAGAGGGAAGGGTTGCGCAAGTTATAGTTAAACCAGAGATGAATGGAGATAAACAGAGATTCAATCAAGGGACTTAATAACAAGTTTCAATCCACGCTCCCAATGAAGGGAGCGCGAAAATACATGGGCAGGTTTCTTCTGTTATATCCAATACCGCACACGTAAATTTCTGGAATTAAGGTATCATTTACTCATTATTGATTCAGATGGAAGAGCGGTAAATAACCCCGAACCATTCACTCTACATCACCAAATCAAAAACCGATATATCACCATGAAGAGGAAACAATGATCAATCCTCGCCAGTTTGATCCAAATTGTCAAGGCTTGTCATCCGATCCCCCGGATGAATTCTCCGCCGGTCCTGACAACAAATTTCGGCAGTCCGTTGCAAGACTGGTTCAGGGATTATTCAGCCCACCTTATTTTCCAGGCACGTTGACCTGGTTCCTGCTGGCGATTGTTACGAGTCATGGAGGGATCGAACTTTTGGCTGTGCCAGATGGCTTTTGGGCGGATCCCAGCATTTCCACATCCTATACATTCTTAAGTACCCCGTTCACATGGGGTGCCTGGACTGTGGGGGTCTATGCTGGGTACCTGCTCCTGGTGGGCATCATACTGACTGTCCTCAATCAACGATTTGCCTTTCCACTTTGGGTGGGACTGCTCCTCTGTCACTTGTCCGATTCCATTAATTATTATTTTCATTGTAATTCCGGCAATTTCTTCGATTTTATGAACACCGGAAATTGCTCCGAGGTCTATGTTTCGTTCACCCTCCTGATCGGCATCCTTTTTGCGGTTGGATTGCTGGCTGCATCTCATTACAATTTCATTCCCTGGCTTTCCATAGACACCCGCCAACCCAGTTGGCTCAGCAAACTGGGCGCCCTTTCCCTTGGATGGATGGGACTGATGGTCTTGCTGGTTGCCTATGGAGCCATGCGTCCCCAAAATACCTGGCAGTTGGTAGATCCGGTTCACGTTCCGCCAGGACGCACCTCCGCCGCATCGGCGTACGATACCCAGCGTTCTGTAGCGGTCATGTTCGGCGGTACAAGTCAATGGACTCAGGAAGCCGGCTGGAATAGTATCAACGACACATGGGAATGGGATGGAAATGATTGGATCGAAGCCCACCCCGAACACAGCCCTGCGTCTCGATATGGAGCCTCAGCCGCTTTTGATGAAAAACGCGGTATAACCGTTTTGTTCGGCGGAACCGGTCAGGATGGGCGGTTCTACGGCGATACCTGGGAATGGGACGGTGCGGATTGGCGGAAAGCCTCGCCTGCTCAAAGTCCATCGGCACGACAGTCGCCCGTCATGTATTACGACCCAACGCGGGAGACCGTGATCCTCTACGGCGGTTCATCTTACGACAGCGAGACCATGAGCAATACCTTCTTTGATGATGTCTGGGAGTGGAATGGGTCGAACTGGGAACAGATCCCCCTGGAACAATCCCGGCGCACCTCCTCCGGCGCGATCGTCTTTGACCCGTTCAGGCAATCGCCCATGTTGATGGACGGTGAAGGTTTATGGACATGGCAGGATATCCTATGGTTTCCGCTCGATTATTCGCGTGTGCCGGTCAATCGTTGGGGGAGCCGGTTGACGTATTACCCACCTGTGCAGGAGATCGTGCTATTCGGCGGCTTCGAAGGGGAACAAGTCTTCGATGATACCTGGGTTTTTGATGGACAGGACTGGCATCAGATCGTTTCTGCGACCCGCCCGCCTGCCCGCAACGGGCATGTCATGTTCTTTGACCAAACCCGAGGCACCGTGATGCTATTCGGGGGGCTGAATGGCGGCACCGTCTATCAGGATATGTGGGAGTTAATCAGACAATGACGACTCAGCCAAAAAATTCAACCGATCAACTGTCCTCCAACAAAATGCGACAGCAGCTCCCATTGGGACTGACCTTCCTGATGCTCCTGCTGGTCTTGACCCATTTCAGCACGATGCTCATGAACCAGCCTCCGGCATACTGGCTGGATCCACAATATGCGACCCCAAGAGTGTCCTTCGGTTTCATGTTACGCGGGGGACCTTGGCTTTTTCTTGGCATCACGCTCCTCTACCTGGTACTCCTCTGGACCTTGTTGCGAAGACTTCCTGCCCGTCAGGGCGTGCTGTTGTCGGCGATGCTCTCCTTGCCGCATGCACTTGGATTGTTGGAGACCATGCACTGCGGTTGGAAACCGATCTATGCGGCGCACTCGGCCACTGCCTGTTGGGTTTATTCCCAGGTTCCTCCCATCACCTTCTTTATCCTCTTCACATTGATCCTGCTTGGGGACCGTTTGCCGGATTGGCTTCGTACCTGGGGGAAACGGCTGATGCCCCCACTTGCTGCGGCGCTGGTATTGTTCCTGGGATATGGATTGTTGCGGGCGGCGTTTCCACCATCCTCCGCCTGGCAGCCCCTGGCTCCAAAGCATCATCCCGGTCCGCGCTCTGCCGCAGCCGTTGCCTATGACACGCAGCGGCAACGCGCTGTCATGTTCGGCGGGATCCGTGAGTGGAACGGCAGCGTCTGGGTTTATGACAACAGCACCTGGGAATGGGATGGACAGGATTGGATCAGAATCGATACGCCCGTATCGCCGACCGGACGATACCTGCATGCGATGGCGTACGATGAAAAAAGGGGCGTAATCATCTTGTATGGCGGAAAAAATAGCAGTGGCGATCTGGCAGATTTGTGGGAATATGACGGTAGTAACTGGCGGCGTCTATGCCCGGTTTGCAATCCGGCTGCCCGTTTCGGTCACAAAATGTTCTACGACCCGGAATTAGAGATGATCGTGATGTACGGCGGTCAGATGGGCGGGGTTGGATATACTGAAGCCTGGACCTGGGACGGGAACGCCTGGAACTACCTTGCCATTGAAACGTCATCGCCCGGAGTCTTTAACGCACCCTTGATCCATCTGCCAGAGCAGGATCGCTCAATCAGTTTCATGCCCGGCGATTATGGGGGAACCTGGATATGGGGAGAGAATGCCTGGTCTAAATTGGATCTGCCCCTTCAACCCCCCCTGCGAAATGAATCTGTGCTTGTGTATGACCCCAAACGGCAAGCCAGCGTTTTATTCGGCGGTACGGTCGATTATGCCCTTTTTTTCAATGATACCTGGATCTTTGAGGGGGACACCTGGAGTCCGTTAAAGATCGCCAAAGCCCCGCAACCGCGTGTCCGAGCTGCTGCTTTTTATGATCTAATTCGCCAAAGCATCATCGTGTATGGCGGCGAAGCCAATCACCTCGTTTATGGTGACATGTGGGAATTCAAATTTCCTGGAGAAACCAACCCATGAATAAGATCGTCGAAACCCTGCGACAACGTGTGTCCGCCTCCAGCCTGAGGATTGTGTCGGCGCCCTACTTGCCATCCAACCTGATCGTCGCGGCGCTGATCCTGGTCTACACCGATTGGATGGTTATCCTGTTGGGTCAATCGGGCGCATACTGGATCGACGCCCAACGTGCGACCAGCAGTTCGCTTGTCATTCAGGGTCTATTGTCCGCTGGCATTCTTCCATACCTTCTGGCGGGTCTTGCCTACCTGCTCCTGGTCTGGCTCCTGTTATCCATTCTGACCCGTTCGCTGGCTTTGCTGGTTTGGATGGTGGTGAGTCTGGTTCATCTGGCACATATCCTTTTCTGGGGGATAGGGAAGTTTGCTGGCATGGATGTCTCGCTATCGAATCAGGTGTGGATCCATGTGGGTGCCGGTTTGATCATGGGAATTCTGCTGGTACGAATGCTGTTTCGTTCCAACCCAGCATTGACCGCCCCGACCGGATTGTCCGTCAAAATACAACCGATCCTGACGATCTTATGGAGTGTGCTCCTCATTGCCGCCGTCCTAGTTTCGACTTTCGGAAAGCGCGGGGGCTGGGTCCGTTTGCAACCCGACCATTCCCCGGGACGACGCGCCAATGCGGGAATTGCCCACGACCTGGTCCGGCAAAGGATCGTCATGTTCGGTGGCATCTCGGACTGGTTGGGCGGGAAATTCCTATATGAGAACAGCACTTGGGAATGGGATGGCAGGGACTGGATCGAAATGCATCCCGACACGGTTCCGCTTCCGCGAGCCGGTCACATGATGACGTATGATGAAAAACGCGGCGTGGTGGTGATGTTTGGCGGGGAGGATAAAAGTGGGAAGTACATGTTCTCTGACACTTGGATATGGGATGGTACAGATTGGGAAGGGGTACTTGTAGACACATATCCCCAGGGTCGGCGGGGCGGGCAGTTATTTTATGACCCCGCTCGCGAGACCATCATCCTCACAGGCGGATTTTACTTTTCCTATGAAGACCAGTCGCCGATCATGATCGATGACATGTGGGAATGGACCGGCAAGGAATGGAAATATCTCGGATACATGCCGGCGAGCCTGCTCATCACCAGTCCCAATACCGTCTATGAGCCGGTTCAAGGTCGAACTCTGCTCTTTAATTACAACCAGGTCCTCGCCTGGGAGAATGGTCAGTGGCTGGAAACGGGCATCGATATCACCCTTCCGCCACGTCTGGGCGTTCAGTTCGCCATTGATCCCCAAGATGGGAAGATGCTGCTCTTTGGCGGTGTGAACAACGGTGTGCAACTAGAAGATACATGGATCTTGGGCGGCAACACCTGGCGGGAACTCCATCCCGACCCGGCTCCTTCAGTGCGTGATGCCTACATCATGTTCCATGATCCTGTCAGGGACAGATTTATCCTTTATGGCGGTATATCCGGTTACGCCTTGGATGATATGTGGGAGTTGGTGATTCCATAATCAGTCCATCCGAGTAAGATGATTTCGAATGCCACGCCGTTATGGCATGGCATTTCGGAGCGACCCGTTGACGAGGGCGACATTGTGGCTGACGGTCAGTTTCAATCCACGCTCCCAATGAAGGGAGCGACACCGTCTCGAGTTGCACCTGCGCCCAGACCGAATTGTTTCAATCCACGCTCCCAATGAAGGGAGCGACTTCCCCCGCCATCCCTTGATACCCCCTGGCAGGTGTTTCAATCCACGCTCCCAATGAAGGGAGCGACCTCCCAAGCGATACGCAGATAATCGCAACTCAGGGTTTCAATCCACGCTCCCAATGAAGGGAGCGACAAAATTTGGGACTGGTTAGGGCGG
Source organism: Anaerolineales bacterium (assembly GCA_020060625.1). Classification (GTDB taxonomy): domain Bacteria; phylum Chloroflexota; class Anaerolineae; order Anaerolineales; family Villigracilaceae; genus Villigracilis. Next base: position 74,992 of record JAGUZU010000034.1, read on the forward strand.
TTTGAGGTTTGTTTCAATCCACGCTCCCAATGAAGGGAGCGACCTGATGGTGAGCCGAATTGTGATATGGGATGGGATGTTTCAATCCACGCTCCCAATGAAGGGAGCGACATCGAACGCCAGCCGAGTTTTACCGCCAGAAAGTGTTTCAATCCACGCTCCCAATGAAGGGAGCGACTTCGGTTTCGTCCAGCAATACACCCTGTTCTATTGTGTTTCAATCCACGCTCCCAATGAAGGGAGCGACACGACCGGTTTGCTGGAAACGTTCAACGACAACGTGTTTCAATCCACGCTCCCAATGAAGGGAGCGACAATGTGCAGCAGTCATCGTCTATGGAGCCGATGAGTTTCAATCCACGCTCCCAATGAAGGGAGCGACTTGGTGCATGACCGGATCGGGGAGCCGTTGCGGTTGTTTCAATCCACGCTCCCAATGAAGGGAGCGACTTGCAGGCGATGAATCAGGATGGTGTGTCGCATGTTTCAATCCACGCTCCCAATGAAGGGAGCGACTTGTGATGTCCCCGATGTCGCGGATTGCCGATAAGTTTCAATCCACGCTCCCAATGAAGGGAGCGA
>JAGUZU010000043.1 GCA_020060625.1 Anaerolineales bacterium
TTCTGCGTGCAGGGTTGGCATCGGCGACCTCTTGGTGGAGTGTTTGCCTTAGCTTACCCTGCTTTCTGTTAATGTTCAAATGGATAAAGTCCAGCTCAGAAAATGGAAACAGGTTCGGTCCGGGAGTGAGGCGAAAACGTCAAGGGTATAATCACAGGCAATATGAATCGGGTTAAATCCTTTTTGTTGAAATTTTCCTTTTCCGAATCCAGCGCGCCGATTGCGTTCTTCATATTGTGCGTCCTCAGTTTCGGATTGCTCATCCCGCGCCTCGGCTTTTATATGGACGACTGGCCCTATGTGTTTTACGCAAGGCTGATGGGTATCCACAGCCTGCGCGAAATGCTGGCGTATGACAGCCGCCCGAACGCCGCGTGGCTTTACATTTCGGCGTTCAGGCTGTTGGGGTTCAACCCCATCGCGTGGCACGTGTTCGCGCTGTCGATGCGTTTCGCAACGGTTGTCACCTTCTGGCTCTTTCTGCGCGCGATGTGGCGCGACCGCAAAAGGGAAGTGATTGCAGCCTCTCTTTTGTTTGCCGTTTTTCCCTTTTTCATGCTCCAACCGTTTGCAGTTGGCTCCACTCATCACTGGTTTGGGTTTCTCGCGTTCAACACGTCGCTGATCTTGATGACGCTGGCGTTTCAAGACCAACCGCCCCGAAAATGGATGTACGTCGGCGGCGCGTTGATCCTCGAAGCCGCGCATCTTTTCACCAGTGAATATTTTTCGGGCTTGGAATTAATCCGTATTGTCATCTTGTGGATTTTGATTTCCCGAACGGAAGCGGGCGTTTCAAAAAAAATATCGCGCTCCTTTTTCAACTGGCTTCCCTATCTGCTCGTCCTCGGCGCGTTCTTTTACTGGCGCATCGCGGTGTATCAAAACCCGGAAGGCGTGACGCGCAACGAACCTGTCATCCTCGCGCAGTTGCTGGGCGAGCCATTCGCTGCGATCCGCTTTCTCGTCACCGCGTTCGTCACCGATGCCATCTCGGTGCTGACCATCGGCTGGGGCAAGGCAGCCGACGCAAGTTTGCTCAACCTCGCCTCGCCCTTTGTATTGTTCAAAATCTTCGTTTGCGCCGTTGGTTTTGCGCTGGCGTATTTTTATCTTCACAACCTTCTTCCGCGCGATACGGAAAACGGGAAATCCGGCTGGCGAAAGGACACAACAATTCTTGCCCTCGCCGCCTTGATGACGGGCGGGCTGCCGATCTGGTTCATTGGACGCTCGATTGTGGAAAGCAAAAATCTGCTCTCCGCCTCCCGCTTCGGGATTCCGGCGATGTTTGGCGCGGCGCTTCTGACCTTTCTCCTCGCCGATTACTTCATCTCCGAACGGAGCAAAAGGAATCTCTTCCTCGCATTTTTGCTGGCGCTGGCGATCAACTTCCATTTGGATAACACAAAGGAATTTCAATATTCGTGGGAAAAGCAGGAACGCTTCGCACGGCAATTGCTTTGGCGCGCGCCAAGCATCGCGTCGGGGACCGCGATCCTTACCGACCAGGAAGTGATGGGAATGATGGGCGAATACGCGGTTTCATTTTCGATCAACACCGCCTATCGAGTTGAAGGCTTCGGAAACACGCCGCCTTACTGGTATTTTCCTTTTCTTTACACCAATCCAAATGTGGATGACCTTCTGCAAGGCGCGCCGCTCGAATACGAAAAACTGACGATGCAATTCAACGGGAACAGCAGCCAAATGCTCCTGCTGGACTTCAACCCCGAAATGCAGCGTTGCCTTTGGGTTCTCCAACCGCAGGATACCAACCTGCGCCTTGTCAGCAGCGATGTCCGCAAACTGGCGGCGGGCTCGGACATTGACCTTATCCAATTAACGGATACAGAACCAATCCTGCCAAAGGAAATCTACGGCACAGCAAACACACAGACGTGGTGCTATTACTTCCAGAAAGCCGATCTCGCCCGCCAATACGGGCAATGGGATGAAATTGTCAGGCTTTGGGACGAGACGCAATCCGTCGGTGAGCGGGCAGATAACGGCTTCGAGTACATCCCGTTCATCGAGGGATTTGGTCACACCGGCAATTGGGAACAGGCGGCGGAGTTGACAAAATTCTCCAAGCGCATCACTTCCGGACTGGAGCCAAGCCTCTGCAGCGCGCTGGATCGTCTCGCGGAAAATGCGCCAGAGTCTGCGGAACGGGATGAGACAATAAACGACTTGAAGGAACATCTCGATTGCAGTTCGTATCAATAGGCGTCTTGCAAAAGTCCAGAAGCAAGGCGCGGGATTCCGAAAGTTCTACTTTCGAAGTGCCTGCCTGAAGTAAAACTTCAGGATTCCAAGCCGCTTAAACAGATCGCCCCGGCGCAAATCGTCGGGGCGAAGAATTTTCAGGAAACAGAAGCAGGTTTCGGGTCAGGGTGAGGCGCCGTTGAGTTGACGAAGCACATCCAGCAGTTTTGCCGTCCAGATTTCCTCCTTCGTCAACGTAATCCAATATTGACTTTTTCCTCCCCGCACGCCATTCGGCAGATCAGGCAGGCGCTTCGGCTCCGACCCGTCGGCTGACGCGGGATACCGAAGCAGGATCTGCCCCGATTCCCAACTAACCGATGTCAGCCCCGCTTTTTCGGCGCGGAGTTTGACGCGCATTTGATAGAGCAGGTTTTGCGTCATCTCCGGCAGTTGACCGAACCTATCGCGAAATTCCGAGCCGAGCGCGTCGAGTTCGGTTTCGTCGCGCAGGTCCGCGATGCGGCGGTAGAGGCGCAGGCGCAAATCCTGGTCGGGGATGTAGTCGGCGGGGATGCCGACGGCGAGCGGGAGGTCTACATTAACAGGGATAGAAAGTGGGAAGTGGAAAGTGGAAAAGGCGCCTTCCAACTTTCCACTTTCTACTTTCAGCATATCCGATGCAATTCTTCTCAAGCGCCTCACCGCATCCGCGAGCATCCTTGTATAAAGATGAAACCCGACGGATTGAATGAATCCATGCTGGCGCGTGCCGAGCAATTCGCCGGCGCCGCGGATTTCAAGGTCGCGCATGGCAATCGAATACCCCGCGCCAAGTTGTGTGTTTTCGGCGATCACTTCCAGCCGCTGCTGCCCGTCCATGGTCGGCGTCAGTTTGTTGTGGCGGAAGAAATACGCATACGCGCGCATCGCGCCGCGTCCCACGCGCCCGCGCAGTTGATAGAGCTGCGCCAAGCCGAAGGTGTCGGCGCGATCCACGATAAGAGTATTGGCGTTGGGAATATCCAAGCCTGATTCGATGATGGTGGTGGAAAGCAGGATGTCAATCTCGCCGTTCGTGAAGCGATGCATTACCGCCGAAAGTTGAGATTCAGGCATCTGACCATGACCAATGTCAATCCGCGCTTCAGGGACGAGTTTCTCCAAATGCGCTTTCATTGCATCAATCGTCTGCACGCGGTTGTGAACGAAGAAGACCTGTCCGCCGCGCTCCAGTTCGCGCAGGATGGACTGGCGCACCAAACGCGGCGAATACGGTCCGACGTGGGTGATGATGGGCAGGCGTTCCTCGGGCGGCGTGTTGAGGTTGGAAATGTCGCGGACGCCCGTCAGCGCCGTGTAGAGCGTGCGCGGAATCGGCGTGGCAGTGAGCGTGAGTACATCCACTTCGGTGCGGAGTTTCTTGAGATGCTCCTTGTGCGTCACGCCGAAGCGCTGCTCCTCGTCAATGACGACCAACCCCAAATCCTTGAACACAACATCGGATGAAATGAGACGATGCGTCCCAATAACGATGTCCACTTCGCCGACGGCAAGTTTGTACAAAATCTCGGTCTGCTCGCGCGGCGTGCGGAAGCGCGAAAGCATTTCCACTTTGACGGGAAAGGCGGCAAGACGTTGGGAGAAGGTCTCGAAGTGCTGCTGCGCGAGAACCGTCGTCGGCACGAGAACGGCGGCTTGCCTCCCGCTCATCACAGATTTAAATGCGGCGCGTAATGCGACTTCGGTCTTGCCGTAACCCACATCGCCGCACAAAAGGCGGTCCATCGGGCGGGCGCGTTCCATGTCGCGTTTGATGTCTGCGAGGGCGCGTTTCTGGTCTTCGGTTTCGACGTAGGGAAAACTATCTTCAAGTTCCTTTTGCCACGCCGAATCGGGCGCAAACGAAAATCCTTCCACCACCTGACGACGCGCGTACAGGTCGAGCAAATCCTCGGCGACCTTCTGCACCGCCTCCTTAACCCGCGACTTGGTCTCCGCCCACGCCTGCCCGCCAAGATTATCCAGAGACGGCTTGCCGCCGTCCGCGCCGACGTAACGCGTGAGCCGGTCCGCCTGATGGACAGGGACGTAGAGGATGTCTCCGCGGTCATATTCAACGGCAAGATACTCCCGCTCGTGTCCGTCCAACTGTCGCTGAATCAGACCCGCGAAGCGTCCGATGCCATGATCCACGTGGACAACGTAATCGCCCGACTGCAAATCCGCATACAACGACTCAGGCGTATCCGCCGCTTTGCGCTGACGCGCGCGCGGCTGCGGACGCTCCCACCCGAAGACTTCGGAATCAGTGATTAAGTGAATAGTGAATAGCGAATCGGTCTTAAGGGTAAAACCCTCTGAAAGCGAGGCTTCGGTAAATTCGAGATTGGGATGTTCGGAGGTTGGATAGTGTTCGCTCCAAAGTTCGCGCAAACGCTGCGCCTGGCGCGAGATAATGAAAACTTGTTCGCCGCTTTCGACAATCGGGGCAAGATACTCAATGAACGGCTTGAGCCGTCCGCCAAAACGTTCGTCGTGACCGAAGAGCGAAGCGAGATCGCCCTCACCCCCATCCCCTTTCCCTGAGGGAGAGGGGCGTAGGGGTGAGGGACGATGCGTCGAGTGCCCCAATTCCAAGTGTACAAATTCCCCGAGCTCGTCGTTCAACTCCGACCACGGCACATAAGGCATCGGGAAGTCCGTCGAAAGCGTGCCTTCTGCAATGCTCTCCTGCCGAAACTTGACTGCCTGCTCTTCGACCTCGTTCGCCATTGCATCAATCAGGCTGAGGTCATCCACCAGCACGAGCGTTTTCTGCGGAAGGTAATCAAGTAATGAAGCGGGCTGTCCATGCAGCAATGGAATATGAAATTCGGAAACGTTTTCGTCGTAAGTCGGATTGTCAATCCGACCTACGAATTCGCGCGCGGGTGTGACGAGAATATCGTTTAGTTTTTCGATGGTGCGCTGGGTGGCGGGGTCGAAGCGGCGGATGGTTTCGATCTCGTCGCCGAAGAAATCGAGGCGGACAGGGTTCGCCTCCGTCGGCGTCCACACGTCGAGGATGCCGCCGCGATGCGAGAATTGACCCGGCTCGAGGACGGTGTTCACCCGCTGATAACCAATCCTCGCCCACTCGCGCATCAGAACATCGGGTTGGCTGGTCTGGTTTACTGACAGTTTTTTACACGCCTTGAGAAAATCCCGCCGCGGCAGGGTGCGCGTCATCAGCGAGCGGGCGGACGCGATAATGATGGGCGGGGTTTCGGGTTTTTTAGCAAACGGCAAATGGAAAGCGGAAAGCGCCGTGAGCGTTTGTAGCCTTTCGCGGCGTGTCGTCGCGCCCCAGCCGGCTTCTTCATAAAAGAGCGGATTCGGTTCCGCAAACAAATATCGCGGCGACCTGACCCAGAATCCAAGCTCGTCGAACATCGCCAGCGCATGGTCGGCGCGGTCCGTGATGAGCAGGATGGGTTGGTTGAAGTCCGCATGAAGCGCTGCGAGGATGGGCAAACGCGCGGAACGCGGCAACCCAAGTCCGGGGATGAGGTTGCGTGTGTTGAGTTCGTTCAGCAGACGCTGATACGGCGGGAGGGCGCGAAGGTGGGAGAGGAGTTGCATGGGGGGCGAGTTACGAGTTACAGGTTACAGGTTACAGGTTGCAGGTTGCGGGTTATGAGTTGCGTTTTGCGTTTCGCACAATCATTCCACCGCCCCGTTGTACTTATTCATCGCCGCGTTCAAACCGCTCATCACGAATTCGAGGGCGGCATCGGCGGCACGGTTGAGAACATCGGGCAGGAGTTTGAAGTCATCCTTCGAGAAATTTTGCAGGACGTAATCCTTCGGGTCCATGCGCCCGGGCGGGCGTCCAATGCCAAGTCGCAAGCGCGGAAAATCTTTCGTGCCAAGCAATTGGATCGTATTCGCCATGCCGCGCTGACCGCCCGGTCCGCCTGTGGGGCGGATACGGATCGTGCCAAAAGGCAAATCCAAATCATCGTGCGCGACGAGCAAATGTGTTTGCGGAATTTTGTAGAAATGCAACAGCCCCTGTACCGAGTGACCGGAGAGATTCATGTATGTTTGCGGCTTGGCAAGGATGATCTTTTGTTCTTCGTACAACGCCGAAGTGACAATGGCTTTGGATTGCAGCTTCATGCCGCGCGCATCCAAACGGACAGCGAGCAGGTCAATCAACATGAAGCCAATGTTATGACGGGTGTCTTTGTATTCGCGCCCCGGATTGCCGAGACCGATGATGAGGTAGGGGTTAGTCATGTGTCAAGTTCCAAGTGTCAGGTTGCAAGTGTCAGGTTGCAAGTCAGGTGTCAGGCGCTCCTCCGCAGGCGGAGGAGGAGAGAGATAAAAATGAAAGCGCCGAGAATGGCGAGGGCGCTTTTGCCAAAGATGGAGAGAATGGAAGTGGTGGTAAGAGAAGCGGGGTTGGGCGGCAGCGGCGTGGACGTGGGGAGCGCTGCGATTGGCGTTGGATCGCTGAATGACGACTCCCCGCTGGAAGGTTCGTTCAATGGTTGGAAATTGAAATCTGCAAATGTTTGCGTCGGCTGCGGGGTGGGAAGCGGCTCGTCGTTGCGGACTTTCAAATCGGTGACGAGGGCATCCTGAAACGAGCCGTCTTGCAGGAAGACGCGCAGCCGCAGGCTGTAATCGCCATCGCTGATGGATGTCGTGTCCCAGGCGGCGATGGCGGGACCCGCCGTCGGTTGAGAGAAGGTTTGGATGGCGAACCAGTTATCGGCGGAGTCTGAGGCGCCCCCTGAAGGGGATGCATAGGCGAATGCCAGTTCAGCGGATTCGAATCCCGGAACGTCCATCCCACCTGTGATTTCCACCCGTCCGCGCAAAGTGTCACCCGCCTGCGGGGAGGATATCGAGACTATGGTTTCCTGGAAGAGCAAGGCGAAAATCAAAATGGCTTTGAGCATGGCAACCGTTAAGTTTAACATGAAGGAATGGCAGGGTCAATTGCGGCATTGAAAACGGATTGAAATGTGCGGGCAATTCTCGAATGGGAATTTTTCTGGTAAACTCTAGCCGTCCAACATACTGAATGCACCCGCTTAGGAGACCGAGTTATGGCACAATCCCGCTCTGACCAAATGGTGGAACGCCTCCGCAATATGCAGGCTGCCGCACCTGACATCGAAGCCTCTGCCGTCGTTTCGGTGGACGGTTTGATTATGGCGTCCGCCCTGCAACAAGGCGTCGAGGAGGACCGCGTTTCCGCCATGTCTGCGGCGATGCTTAGCTTGGGAGAGCGGATTTCCGGCGAGCTCGGACGCGGCGGACTGGAGCAGGTTTACATCAAAGGCGACAAGGGCGCCATCGTGCTGACCGCCATCGGCGAGGAAGCCGTGTTGACCGCCATGGCGCGTCATGAAGCGAAACTTGGCATGATCTTTCTCGAGATGCGGCGCGCCGCCGAAGATTTGGTGAAATTGGTCGGATGAAACAAATAAACAAATCGCGACCCACAGGAACGAACCCCCGAATGGGGAGGGCTTAAACGCCCTCCCCATTCTCTTTGTATATGTCATTGCGAGTGGCGCGGGGCGTCACGAAGCAATGACATGGAATGGAGATGAATCATGACCACAAAATATTTATTTTTTACCGGCGGCGTGGTATCGTCGGTTGGGAAAGGTGTGACCGCCGCGGCGACGGGCCTGCTTTTAAAAGAACGCGGATTCAAAGTGGCGGTGCAAAAACTCGACCCGTATATCAATGTGGACCCCGGCACGATGTCGCCGTATCAGCATGGCGAAGTGTACGTGCTGGATGACGGCGCGGAAACGGACCTCGATCTCGGTCACTACGAACGCTTCGTTGACATCCGCCTGAGCCGGGTCAGCAACTTCACGACGGGGCAGGTGTACGCGGAGATCATTTCGAAGGAGCGGCGCGGCGATTATCTCGGCGGGACGATTCAGGTCATTCCGCACATCACGAACGAGATCAAGCGCCGCATCGGGCTGGTGGCAAAAGAGACGGGCGCGGAGATCGTCATCCTCGAAGTCGGTGGCACGGTGGGCGATATCGAGTCGCAGCCGTTTCTTGAGGCGTTACGTCAACTGCGCAATGAGGTCGGGCGCGAGAACTGCCTCTTCGTGCATGTCACCTGGCTCCCCACCATCGGCGCGACAGGTGAGATAAAGACAAAACCAACACAGCATTCCGTGGCGGCGCTGCGCTCCATCGGCATTTCGCCCAACGTCATCATCGCGCGCGCCGATCAGAATGTGGACAAGGGTTTGTGCGAAAAGATCGCGCTCTTTTGCGACGTGGAAAAAGACTCGGTCATTCCGATGAAAACGGCGGACGTTTTATATGAAGTTCCGCTCCTGCTCGAAAAATTAGGCGTGGGCGAATTGATGTTAAACAAACTCGGTTTGAAAGCCATGCGCAAACCGAACATGCGTCCCTGGAAAAAACTGGTGGAGGAAGTCCGCAAGCCGAAGCCGACGGTCAACGTGGCGCTCGTCGGAAAATATGTCGAATTGCAGGATGCCTACATGTCTGTGCGCGAGGCGCTCAAACACGCCGGAATCGCCAACAGCGTGGAAGTGGAGATCGGCTGGGTTCATTCCGCCGACCTCGAAAAAGACAAGGGCTGGGACGTGATCAAAAAAGCGGATGCGATCCTCGTGCCGGGCGGCTTCGGTTCGCGCGGCGTGGAAGGCAAGATCATGGCGGCACGTTACGCCCGCGAAAATAAAATCCCCTATCTTGGTCTGTGCCTGGGGATGCAGGTGATGTGCATAGATTTTGCGCGTCACGTTTTGGAATTGGAGGAAGCCAATTCCTCGGAATTCGACCGAAGCACCGAACACCCCATCATTGACTTAATGCTCGACCAGCGTTCCATCACCGACATGGGCGGGACAATGCGCCTCGGACTCTACCCGTGCCTGCTCCAAAAAGGGACGAAGGCTGCCAACGCCTATGCCGTCCCCCGCGTGGACGAGCGTCATCGTCACCGCTTCGAGTTCAACAACGCCTACCGCGATTCATTTGCGGAACATGGCATGGTCTTTTCGGGTCTATCCCCCGACGGAAAACTGGTCGAGATCGTCGAACTGACAGACCACCCCTACATGGTGGCGAGTCAATTCCACCCCGAATTTCTCTCCCGTCCGATGAAGCCGCATCCGCTGTTTGTGGGGTTGTTGAAGGCGGCGAAGGAGAGGAGGAGGAAGTGAGCCGGCATCCCGCTCACTTGGACACAACCACACTCAACCCCAGCGTTGCGCCAAAAGCAGTTCCGCCTCCATCGGACAAACGGTAATAGGTAGTGTAAGTTCCTTCCTTTTTGGGCGCTTCCACCACAACGGATAATTCCGTCCAATCCCATGGTTTTACAACCCTGTTGATCTGGGACCATGTTGAACGAAAGTGGTCTTCGCCTATGGTGGTCAAATGGTATCCGTACAGCCAGTCACACGTTCCGATATTTTGCACCTTCCAGGTTTTGGTGAAAGTCTCGCCGGGCGACACAGTCGTCCCACTGGGATAATTCACATCACGGATGAATGCCAGATTGTTACAGCCACTCCCCAGGGCAAACGGGTCGACAGTGGCGGTGGGAAGAGTGCCCGTCACCGAGGGAGTTATCGAGCCTCCCGGCGTTGCGGTGAAGTAAATATAGATTGGTGTCCACGTCGCGGGAACCACTATTGGATTGGATGTCATCGTTGGATAGAAAGTGTTTGTTGGAGTCGGCGTATCGGTGGAGGGAATCGTCGGCGTGACCATGGCGGTCTGTGTGCCGAAGAACCCGGAGACCATCGTGCCAACAGCCGCAGTCAAAAGGTCGCCATCCGTGGCAACCGATTCGCTGGTCTCACCGCCACAGGCGGAGAGGATCGCGATTGCGGCGAGAAAAAGCGCCAGAAATTTTTGATTGAAACGCATTGAAATAACCTCTTTCCGTTGTAGGTTAATCATTATAAGGGAATTTTCATTTCGTCATCTTTCCATCCCAACGCTAAAAATCGGATTATACTTGCGGCTGTCACTGTGAGATTTAGCACAAGGTGGTCTCAGAAAATTCGGGGATCGCTTCAACCTTCGCCCTCACAATGAAATATGAAACGATTATTACCCAGGAGTACAAAATGGATACAACAATCGAAAGCATCTCCGCACTGGAAATTCTCGACTCACGCGGCAACCCCACCGTGGAAGTGGAAGTCGTCCTCATGGATGGTTCGTGGGGACGCGCGGCGGTTCCATCGGGGGCATCCACTGGCGAGCATGAAGCATTGGAAATGCGCGACGGCGATAAAAATCGTTATCTCGGCAAGGGTGTTTTGCAGGCAGTCGCAAACGTCAATGGCGTGATCGCGGACGCGCTCTTCGGCTGGGATGCCGCCGAGCAAAAGGCAATTGACACCGAACTGCTTGCGCTCGACGGCACGGCGAACAAATCCAAACTCGGCGCAAATGCGATTTTGGGAGTCAGTTTGGCGGTGGCAAAAGCGGCGGCAAATTCATCCGGGATGCCGTTATATCGTTATCTCGGCGGGATATATGCCCACGTCCTCCCTGTGCCGATGATGAACATCATGAACGGCGGCGCGCACACCGGCTGGCAAAGTACCGACATGCAGGAATTCATGGTCATGCCGTTCGGCGCGCCTTCCTTTACCGAAGGCGTCCGCTGGGGCGCGGAAATTTATCACGCGCTCAAATCCGTGTTGAAAGAAAAAGGCTATGGCACGCTGGTCGGCGACGAAGGCGGGTACGCGCCTGCGCTGAAAACCAACAACGAAGCTGTCGAATTGATCCTTGCCGCAATTGAAAAGGCGGGCTTCAAGGCGGGGCGCGGAGAGCAAGTGGCAATTGCGCTCGATCCCGCCGCATCCGAACTGTATGATGAGAAGACCGGGAAATATAATCTTCGCAAGGAAGGAAAAGAACTCACCGGCGAAGAAATGGTGGAGTTCTGGGCAAAGTGGGTCAAGGACTATCCCATCGTTTCCATCGAAGATGGGCTGGCGCAGGATGACTGGGCTTCATGGCAAATGATGACGATGCAGCTTGGCGGAAAACTCCAAATCGTCGGTGACGATTTGCTGGTAACAAACCCCGAACGCGTTCGCAGGGCGATTCAGGAAAATGCGGCAAACGCCCTGCTGGTAAAGGTCAACCAAATCGGCTCGCTGACTGAGACCATCGAAGCCGTTGACCTTTGTCACCGCGCGGGATGGAGGGCAGTGGTTTCCCATCGTTCCGGCGAGACGGAAGACGCCACCATCGCGGACCTCGCAGTTGCTCTCAATACCGGGCAGATCAAAACCGGAGCCCCCGCCCGCTCGGACAGGGTTGCGAAATACAATCAACTCCTGCGCATCGAAGCGGAGTTGGGAAGCGACGCGAAATACGCAGGCTGGGATGCGTTGAAGGTGAAGTAAGTCAGGGCGTGTGCGAAGTTCCAGAAAACAGAAGCAGGCTCGAGGTCCGAAATGAAGCGGATTTCGAGCCTGTAATTTTTTAATTTGACATATCATTTCAAATCGCTATAATTAGTTCGTTGTCACAACATACTAAATGACGAAGAACACAGCAGACCAGGCTTTCGTTCGCGAGACGAATCTCTCGCTTGTATTGCGGCTCATTCATAACCAGCCGCCTGTTTCGCGCGCGCAGCTGGCAGCCATCACCGGCTTGAACAAGTCCACCGTATCGAGTCTGGTGGATGAGTTGTTGGAACGCGGTCTCGTCCACGAGATCGGAAGCAATGCCGGCGGCGCGGGCAGACCCGCAACGCTGCTGGAGGTGGACCCGCAGGCGGGACATATCATCGGCGTGGAACTTGGCGTGGATTTTGTTTCCGTCGCTGTAACCGACTTTTTTGGAAACATCATCTGGCGCAGGCGGGAGGACGCCGACTCGACGGAAGACCAGGAAAAAATGATCAACCAGACATTGCGCATCGTGAAAGATGCAATGTCGTTTGGGAAGAAGAAGAATTTCCATTTCCTGGGGCTGGGACTGGCGACGCCCGGAACCGTTGATTTGAACGAAGGGCTGTTGATCTTTGCGCCAAATCTGCACTGGCGCAACGTGCCGTTTGGGAAGATATTCTCCGAGCAAACAAAGTTAAAAGTATTTGTCGAAAACGACGCAAACGCGGCTGCCATCGCCGAACATCTCTTTGGCACTGCGCGCCGATGTCAGAACTTTATATTCGTATTTGCAGGGGTCGGAATCGGCGGCGGGTTATTTCTCAATGGCAGGTTGTATCGCGGCAACAACGGATACGCCGGGGAGATCGGTCATTCCCCCATCATGGCGGAGCCGTCGCAAACCGTATGTCATTGCGGCAACCGCGGCTGCTGGGAGACCTACGCCAACCAGTATTCGATCATCCAGCGCATCCAGGCGCGGCTGGAAGTGAAGCGGTCGAGCATCATCCCTAAATTAATGACCGATCAAAACAGCGTATTGAGCATCCCACTCATCAAACAGGCGGCAGACGCGGGCGATATCGAAGCCGTCGAATCGTTCAACGAAGCGGGGCAAGCCATGGGGCAGGGCTTTGCGGGGTTGATCAACATTTTCAATCCGGAGATGATCATTCTGGGAGGTCCGCTTAGCGTGGCGGGCGAGTATTTGCTGCCCGCCATAAAAGAGACGGTGGCGCGTCATTCCCTGCCGGAAATTGACCGGCAAGCCGAGGTGCTTCTATCTCCCTTCGGTCCGGATGCGAGCCTGATCGGAGCAATCGCCATCGTCGTGGACGACGCGCTTTCACATCCCGCATACGTCGCGCGGAAATGATCCGCATCCGATTCGCTCCGCTCTTTTTTCAACAGAACCATACACATTTTCTTGCAAAGGCAGGCTGGCTTTCATAAGAAACCAGCCAAATCACCCCGTCCATGCGCGATAATTTATCCAGATCGACTGTAACCCTCCTTACCATCGGCTGTTTTTTCGCCTTCTTTCTCTTTGGGCTGACCGACAATCTGAAGGGACCCACCCTGCCCATGATGCTGGCGGAATTGAACATCAACTATGGCACAGGCGGCAATATCTTTTTCGGACAATACGTCGGCTTTTTCATTGCCACCCTGCTCACCGGCATCCTCGCCGACCGCTTCGGACTCAAGCCTGTCATCCTGCTGGCGGGAGTCTGTCTCGCTCTCGGCGTCGGCGGATACAGCACGTTCAAGACCGCCGCGCTGCTTTCGCTCTCCCTCTTCATCATCGGGCTGGGATTGGGCGCCTTCGAACTCGGTCCAAACGCGGTCATCATCAGCCTGTACAAGAAGCAAAAGGGGCTTTACCTCAATCTAATGGCGGTCATGCACGGGCTGGGGTCCACAATCGCGCCGTTGTTCGCAGGCTGGCTCCTGAGCCTGAACGAAACCTGGCGCGTGATCTATCGCTGGGACCTCCTCATGATCGGCGCATTCATTCTATTTGCGCTCTTTCTGCGGTTTCCAAAGCCCGAGGAAAAGACCGCCTTCGATTTTCGGAACATCTCGCGCGTCGCATTCAAAGACGCAATGCCTCTGTATTATCTTGCCATCGCATTTTATGTCGCCGCAGAAATCGGAATCTCATCCTGGCTGGTGATCTACCTTCAGAAAATTCACGCCGTATCCGTATCAGCCAGCGCCCAGGCGTTGGCGCTCTTTTTCGCCATGCTCATGCTCGGACGTTTCATTGGCGGGTTCATTGTGCATCGCTTCGGCTACCTTCGTTCGATCCTGACCGCATCCCTTTTCTCGATCTTTACCATCGCAATTGGCACATTCACCAGTCTGTACTTCCTCCTGCCCTTCACCGGCTTTTTCTTCTCCATCATTTTCCCCACCCTCACCGCCGCAGTTTCGGATACCCATCACGAAAACGTCAACACCCTGCTCGGGCTGCTGTTCACCTTTGCCGGATTGGGCGGGCTGTTCGGTCCCTGGCTGGTGGCGTGGGGCAGCGAATTCTTTGGGCTGCAAATCGGTTTTGCCGTCAACCTGATTATCGTATTCATGATGTTTACCTTTGCCCTGATCCTTTTCAGAATGGACGAAAAAAAGAGAACAGTTAACTGACATCCGCCCCCGCCCGCCTCAAACGGGACCCGGGAGCGGGCGCCACGCCCAGAGCATATCCCTCCGCCGATACCCGCCTCTGCGCGCCTCCCTTTGTTCGATCAAGCAACTAACTCGTCTTTCAAAATCATGGCTCAAAAACGGTCTTGGTGGTTATAATAAAATTACCATATTCTTAAGACTGGAGGCATCCCATGGCAAGCGTCACATTCGACAACGTAATAAAAAGATTTGGCGATCTTGAGATCATCAAAAAACTCAACATCCGTGTTGAGGACAAGGAATTCCTTGTATTGGTCGGTCCCTCAGGCTGCGGAAAAACAACCGCCCTGCGCCTGCTGGCTGGACTGGAAGAGATCACCGAAGGCGAGATCCGCATCGGTGACCGCGTGGTGAACGATGTCGCCCCGAAAGACCGCGACATTGCCATGGTGTTCCAGTCCTATGCTTTATATCCGCATCTTTCGGTTTACGATAACATGGCGTTCGGTTTGAAATTAAGAAAGACTCCCAAAGACGAGATCAAGCGGCGCGTAAACGAAGCCGCCGAAATTTTGGGAATTACCGATCTGCTGGACCGCAAACCCCGCCAGCTTTCCGGCGGTCAACGACAGCGCGTGGCGGTTGGGCGAGCCATCGTCCGCGAGCCCAAGGTCTTCCTGTTCGATGAGCCGCTCTCGAACCTCGACGCCAAATTGCGCGTGCAAATGCGGGCGGAGATCAGCAAACTGCACCAACGCCTGCAAACCACCTTCATTTACGTCACGCACGACCAGACCGAAGCCATGACCATGGCATCCAGGATCGCGGTGATTACCAAGGGCAGTCTGCAACAATTGGACACTCCGCAAAATCTCTACGACCATCCCAATAACATTTTCGTAGCCGGATTTATCGGCTCGCCCGCCATGAATTTCTTCCCGGCGAAACTCGCTGTCAGCGGCGGAAAGGTTGTGGTGGACACCGGCGACTTTCAGGTCCAGGTACCCGAGGCGCTGGCGGGACCGTATAAAGGCATGGATGGCAAAAACATCGTCTTTGGCATCCGCCCCGAAAATATCCACGATCCCAATTTTGCGCCGCCCAATATTCACGGGGAGAAGGTCGCTGCCAAGGTGGATGTCACCGAATTGATGGGCAATGAAACCCTCCTCTATCTCGTCAGCGGCAAAAACACATACGTCGGTCGTGTGGACCCGCGCTCGAATACCCGGGTCGGCGATACCATGCAAGCGGTTTTTGATATGGATAAATTCCATATTTTCGATGCAAGCACGGAAGAAGCAATTCGATAACCCTTCATGAAAGGAGGTGGTCTGTAAAAGGATAAGTCAAATCACGTCAACGCTTTCATGCAATAACGATCCTTCCATACCTTTCAAGGAGAAAAGAGAATGAAAAAGAATTTGCTCGTTTTATTGAGCGCGCTGATCATTGCATCGCTTGCGCTCTCCGCCTGCGGCGGGGGCGGCGCGCCCGCTTCCGGCGTGACCGAAGTCACTTTCTGGCATGCATACGGCACCGGCTCCGCAGAAGAAATTGCCCTTGCAAAACTTCTCGAACAGGCTGCCACAGACATGCCTCAGTACAAGATCAACGTCCTGCAGGTTCCTTTCAACGACATCTTCAACAAATATGACACGGATGTCGCCGCGGGCGGCGGTCCGGATATGTTCATTGCCCCGAACGACAACCTCGGCAATCAGGTCCGCACTGGCACCATCCGCGACATCACCGAACTAGCGGAAGGCAAACTCGGCGACTACAGCGAGCTTTCCAAGGGCGGCATGATGTACGACGGCAAACTGTACGGCGTCCCCGAATCCCTCAAGGCTGTTGTGTTCTGGTATAACAAGGACATGATCAGCGCCCCGCCCGCCACCACCGACGATCTCAAGGCGTTGATGGAAGGCGGCACGTCAATTGCAATCAGCTACGGCTGCTACCATCACTGGGGCTTCTTCGGCTCCTTCGGCGGTCAAATCTTCGATGCGGATTTCAACTTCGTCACCAGCGATGCAAATCAGGCAAAGATGACCGACTCGATCTCCTACCTCAACGATCTCTATCAGATATCCAAGGAGAACAACTGGCCCAAGAACGATAGCGACGGTCTCGCGCCCTTCTCGGAAGGCACGGTTGCCGCCATCACGAACGGCAACTGGGCGATGGGCGATTACCAGAAAGCCCTCGGCGATAAACTCGGCGTGGCTCCCATTCCTGCCGGACCCGGCGGCGCCTCCAACCCGCTCCTCGGCGTTGACGGTTTCTACTTCAACCCGAACAGCCAGAACGCTGAAGCCGCGCTCGATGTGGCAATGTACCTGACCAATGCCGCCGCGCAAACCATGATGATGAACGAAGCCGGTCACGTTCCCGCCAACACCAAGGTGGAAGTCACCGACCCGCTCATCCAGGGTTTGCTGGATGCGTTCTCCACATCCTATTTCCGCCCACAGGTGGAAGCTCTCGGCGGCTACTGGAGCAATTTCTGCGGAACCGACCAGGTCTTTGAAGCCGGCACCGCGCCCGAAGAATGGGTTGCGACTGCCTTTGAAAGCGCGACCAAATAGGTTTTAGATCGTCATGCAAATTGGGAGCGGGCAAGGGTTTCCTGCCCGCTCCCTTTGGAAAACCTCTGGTTCAAGGAGAGACCAATGGCAATTGCAAAAACGCCTGCCAAACGCCGCACACAAATACGGCGAGCGGCTCTTCCATACTTGTATCTCTTGCCCGCGTTTCTGGTCATGGGGGTGATCACATTCTATCCGCTCGTTTACCAATTCATCATTTCATTTACCAATTTCGATACGACCCACCTCCTTCTGGGCTTAAAATCCCCGGACCTTAAAATCATCGGGTTCAAAAACTACGTGGACATTTTCACCGCGTCTCTCCCGGTTGAAAATTTCAACTTTTTTCGAGTCCTGATCTTCAATTTCTGGTGGGCGATCAGCAACGTGGCGCTGCACGTCCCAACGGGAGTCTTGATTGCCGCGATGCTGAACACGGAAGGTCTATGGATGAAGCGCATCTACCGCGCCGTGTATATCCTGCCTGTTGTCGTCCCGCCATTGGTCGTCGCCACTGTCTGGCGTAACATCTTCGACGAGCAATACGGCGCGATGAACCAACTCCTCACCTTCTTCGCCTCTCTGATCGGACAAACCGACCCCGTCACGATCCGCTGGATGAACGAATATCCCCCCCCCATTCCGGGCTTCCTGCCGGGCGCGCCATTGACCCTCGCCTACTACGCCATGATGATTGCCAATTTCTGGCTCGGTTGGCCCTTCATGTCTGTAGTGGCGACAGGCGCGCTGCAAAGCATCCCCCGCGACCTGTACGAAGCCGCCTCGATCGACGGCGCGACAGGGGGGCAGCAATTTTGGAATATCACCGTCCCGCTCCTGCGCCCGGCAATGATCCCCGCCGCAGTATACGGCTTCACGCTTTCCTTTAACCTGTTTAATTTTGTCTTCTTTATGACAGGAGGCGGACCGGCGCGCTCGACCGAACTTCTCGTCACCTTTGCCTACAACCTTGTCCGCAACCTGCGCTGGTACGGCGTCGCCGCCGCCTTTGCAGTCATCATCTTCTTCGTGGCGCTGATCGTCTTCCTCATAACCAATCGCATCACCCGCGCCACCCAGAACTACCTGGAGGCTTAAGATGACAACCGCCCAAACCGTCAAAGCCAAAACCCCCATCCTCCGCTTCCTGACCATGAATACCTCCGGGCAAACCAGCGGACGCAGCCTGCCCCTCTGGCGGCAACTACTCCTGCAATTGCTGTGCATCTTCATCCTTGTCACTGTGATGTTCCCCATCATGTACATCGTGACGCTGTCCTTCAGTTCGCAAACCTCGCGCCCATCCTCCCTCGACCTCTTCCCAAAAGAAATTTCATTCGTCGCCTATCGCCAAGTGCTGGATCGTCCGACCGGCAACCCTGTCACCTTCATCGAACTATTGAGCAACAGTTTCAAACTCTCTGTCGGCGTCGGGCTCGTCGCCCTGTTCATCGCCGTTACCGCCGCGTATGCCTTCTCACGTTTCAAATTCAAGGCGCGCGAAGTGCTGATGATCATGGTCTTCATCCCGCTGTTAATGCCCGCCGTCGGGCTGGCGACCCCTCTCTACCTCCTGCTCAATAACGTGCGCATCTCCGACTGCGGCGGCGGAGTCATCTCCATTCTGCCATTTTCTGCCTGCGCAGACGGCGCAAGAGGGCTGCTTCTCTTCAACCTGCGCGATTCCCTCCTCGGCGTCGGCATCGCCATGACCGCCACCGCCCTGCCCTTCGCCGTCTGGAACCTCAAAGGCTACCTCGACACCATTCCAAAAGAACTCGAAGAAGCCGCAGCCATTGACGGCGCGGACGCCAACCAGACCTTCTGGAAGATCGTCCTGCCGCTCGCCGTACCGCAGCTTGCCGTCACCTTCTTCCTCGGCTTCATCGGTCACTGGCAGGAATTCGTCCTCACCTGGCTCTTCCTTTCCCAGCCAAAAGACTACACCCTCGCCATGACCCTCTACAACATGACCGGTCAATACGCCAACAGCATCCCTTGGAACCGCTTCGCCGCCATGGCAGTCATCGTTGCGCTTCCGGTTGCCATCGTGTACATCGGTCTGCAAAAACAGATCGTCGGCGGATTGACCACAGGAAGCGTAAAAGGTTAATTTTTCCCCAAATCACCCGGATTTCCTCTTCCCTCTTTCCAGAGAAGGAAGGGGAAATTTTTTCTCCCAGACTTTTATGTCCAAACGGAT
Source organism: Anaerolineales bacterium (assembly GCA_020060625.1). GTDB lineage: Bacteria > Chloroflexota > Anaerolineae > Anaerolineales > Villigracilaceae > Villigracilis. The sequence goes on from JAGUZU010000043.1 coordinate 19,068, forward strand.
CGTTTCGACCTTTCTGCTTTTTCTCCTGATACCTTCCTGCGCCTCCCCCGCGCCGACAACTGATTCAGTTTCCCAATCCGCATCCACTCCGAACGATTGGTGGCGCTCCGTCGTCTTCTACGAGATATTCGTCCGCTCGTTTTACGACACGAACAACGACGGCATCGGCGATTTCAACGGCGTAACCGCCAAACTCGCCTACCTTGAAGAACTCGGCGTAAATGCCATCTGGCTCATGCCCATCCACCCATCTCCTTCCTATCACGGCTATGATGTGGCTGACTATTACTCTGTCAATCCCGAATATGGCGCAATGGACGATTTCAAGAACCTGCTTGCCGAGGCGCATCAACGGGACATCCGCATCATCATTGACCTCGTCCTCAATCACACCTCCAGCGAACATCCCTGGTTTATAGAAGCCAATAACGACCCCAATTCCATTTACCGTGATTATTACGTCTGGGAAGACGAGGATAAAGGCAACGGCTGGCATCAAGGCAATCAGGGATATTACTTCGGGCTATTCTGGGAGGGCATGCCCGATTTGAATTACAACAACCCCGCCGTGACCGAAGACATGCTCAAGGTGACCGATTACTGGTTGAACGAGATTGGCGTGGACGGCTTCCGCGTGGATGCGGTGAAACACCTCATCGAAGCGGAGGGCAAAACCGAGAACACGCCCGCCACGCATGAATGGCTGGAAGATTTTTACAAGGCATACAAAAAACAAAACCCGCAGGCATACGCCGTCGGTGAAGTGTTCAACGCAGGCTCGTCCGTAGTCAAATCGTACACGGGTGATGAACTCGACCAGGTCTTCAACTTCGAAATATCCAGCGGATTTGTGAACAGCGCGAACGGCGGCGCAAATTCAGGCGTTATTAGCGCGGTCAAATTTGCGTTGATGGACACGCCCGATTTCAACTTTGCAACTTTCCTCACCAACCACGACCAGGCACGCGCCATGTCCGTGTTCTATGGAAACGCGGATAAGGCGAAAGTCGCGGCATTTTTGATGTTGACATCGCCCGGCACGCCGTTCATCTACTACGGCGAAGAAATCGGGATGCAGGGACAAAAACCTGATGAAGACATCCGCCTGCCGATGCAGTGGAACGCGGACGAGTACGCGGGTTTTTCGACCACAACGCCTTGGCGCACACCACATCATGACTACACGCAAGTCAATGTAGAGGCGCAGCATGGTGACTCCGCTTCCCTGCTGGAGCATTACCAGACATTGATTCACCTCCGAAAGGCGCATCCCGCATTACAAACGGGTGACATCACTTTGCTGGACGCGGGAAGTTCTGGTATCTTTGCCAGCCTGCGGCGTCACGGCAAGGAAACGTTTCTCGTCCTTGCGAATCTGACGGACAAAGAAATTTCAGAGTACGAAATTAAACTCGATGACACGGCATTGGCAGAGTCCGCTTTCGGCGTGGAAACGGTTTTTGGGGCAGAGCAGGCGCGAGGTCGGGAAAGAGGCGGCGAAGCAGTCGCTTATAAACCGTACGATGTTTTGCATCCGTATGCGATGTATATTTTGAAGGTAAATCCATAGCGCGGTCTGTACCGCAACATTCATGTTGCCCCCGCTTGCTGCGCAAGATAAATCTTGCGGTACAAAATTCACATAACGAGGAAACCATGACGACACCAGACTGGGTGAAAGACGCGATCTTTTATCAAATATTCCCGGACCGTTTTGCGAAGAGCAAGCGGCTGCCTGACATTGGCTTTGAGGCGTGGGACAGCCCGCCGACGAATTTCGGTTTCAAAGGCGGCGACCTGTACGGCGTAATCGAAAAATTGGATTATTTGCAGGAATTGGGCATCACTGCCATATATTTCAATCCAGTGTTTGCCTCGGCGTCGAATCATCGGTACCACACCTTCGATTATTACAATGTAGACCCGCTCCTGGGCGGCAATGAAGCGCTGAAGGAATTGCTGGATGCGGCGCATAAACGGGGCATCAAGGTTGTTCTGGACGGCGTGTTCAACCATGCGTCGCGCGGGTTCTGGCAGTTCCATCACGTGTTGGAGACCGGCGCGGGTTCGCCGTATAAGGATTGGTTTCATTTCGACGAAGAACGTTTGAAAGGACATAAACACTGGGGCGCGTACCCCACGCCGCACGAACAGAAATTACTGCATCACGAAGACAGCCTGACCGCAATCGGGTATCGCGCGTGGTGGAATATCCCCGCGCTGCCAAAATTCAACACGAATACGCCCGCTGTGCGCGAGTTTTTGTTCGGCGTGGCGGAGCATTGGATCAAGTTCGGCATCGACGGCTGGCGGCTGGACGTGCCCGCCGAGATCGATGACGATGAATTCTGGCGCGAGTTCCGCCGCCGCGTGCGGGCGGTCAACCCGGAAGCGTACATTGTCGGCGAAATCTGGCATGAGGCGCAGAGATGGCTTCAAGGCGACCAGTTTGACGCAGTAATGAATTATCTGGTGACCGCCGCCTCGCTGAGTTTCTTTGCGGGTCCACACCTGAACATGCACGTGATCCCCCAAGCAGGCGGACTCAAAGACCGCGTTCACCCGATGGATGCCCACAGCTTTGCAAACGAAGTGGAGCGTATTTTGAATTTATACCCGCAGGATATTACCTACGCCCAACTCAACCTGCTGGACAGCCACGACATGCCGCGCTTCCTTTCCTGCGCCAGCGGAGACAAGAACTCGCTCAAACTGGCATGGTTATTCCTTTTTACACAACCCGGCGCGCCGTGCATCTATTACGGCGACGAAGTCGGCGTGGACGGGGCGCATGACCCCGATTGCCGCAGGTCCTTTCCATGGGACGAATCAAAATGGGATGAAGACCTGCTCGATTACGCAAAGGCTTGCATCGCTTTGCGCAAGGCTCACCCGTCCCTGCGGCGCGGCGATTACAGGCGCGTTTATGCCGAAGGCGATGTGATGGCATATTCACGGAAGCTCGATAACGAGACTCTGGTCACTGCTTTCAACGTTTCGAATGAGGAACGTACCGTGGAACTGCATTTGCAGAAAACGCCTCAAACGCTTTTCGGCTCGCCCGCATTTTCGGGCAAAAAAGTCGCCATTCCGCCGCGAAGCGGGGTCGTTCTGAAATAAAGGAAAAGGTCAGGCGCAGCGCCTGGCCTTTTTTGATAAAACAGCGTCACACCCGATGATATTTTGGGTTAATATTCAGGGAACGTAATCGCAAAATCATGGAGACCAACATGACGGAAAACGAGCCGCGCAAACCGGAAGAAATTCTCGCCGAACTTCTCAGAAACCTCCAGAGTGACAATGACACCGTTATCCTGCAAGCCATTGACTCAATGAAAAGCCTTGAGTTCGGCAGCGAGGCGGTGCGGCGTCAGTTGGAAAAACTTTCACTGGAGAGCGGCAGTAACGAGGTCCGCAGGGAGGCGCTTGCCGCGTTGGATCTTCCCGCCAACCGCACGGTGCAAAGGCGTATCAACTTCAACAAAATGGATCGCGGCGCGCGCAATATCATTCTGCGCGAGATCGAAGAATGGGTCAAAAGCAATTTGCTGGACAGCCAAAATGCGGAAGTGATCCGCCGCCGGTATGACTTTGACAGCGCGCCTCAAACCGCGCTCCCGCCTGCTCCTTCCCTCCAACCGACTCCACAGCCCGCGCCGACTCCCCCACCCGCCCCGCCTGCGGCTCCGCGCCCAACCCTCCTGCAAACGTTGACGAGCGAATCGAGCATCAAAATTTATTTATATCTCGGCGCATTCTTCGTCATTGCCGCTGCCGCAATCCTTGCCGCCGCCATTCCCGAACTGCGGCTCCCCATCCTTATCCTCGGCACGTTCATCTTCGGCGGACTCGCCATCGCCATCAAAAAGCGGCTGCCCCAGCCGAGCTTTGCGCTTTTCATTGTCTTTTCATTCCTTTTACCCATCACCGCGAACAGCCTCGAAGAGACATTGAAAACCATGTTGAATTATCCATCCTCTGTGAGCGCGGGATACTGGGTGGTGGTGTACCTGCTCATGGCGTTCATTTGGGGCGGAAGCGCATGGTTGTACGAATCGCGCCTGTTCAGCGTGACCGCCTTCGGCTCGCTGATGCTTTCCTCCCTGCGCATCGGCGGCATCTTTGACGCACAGCCAGAGTTCTACACATTGATGGCTGGTCTTGCCTCCATTGCCGGATTGGGCGGCGTGTGGTTGATAAAGAAATGGAAGGATGAAAAGTTCGCACTTCCGCTGTTCCTCGCGGCGCAATTCGCCCAAGCCGCTGTGCTTGCCGCCTCCTTTTCCATTTTCGTCATTCACCTGTTCGAGCCTTCCATTCCGCCGTTATGGCATCTCGCCCCGTTTTTCGTGTGGGGGCTGGCGTGCGCATTCTACGTGTTCTCCAACCTGCTTTACCCCTTCTTCCTTTTCCCCTGGCTGGCGGCGGGCGCGCTTGTAGCCATGCCGTGGTTCCTCGCCGCCGCATTCGACCTCGAAAGCCTCGGCTCGACCATCCTGCTCTTCTTCTGGGGAGCGGCATTATCCGCGCTGAGCGAAGCCCTGCGCCGGTTCGAGCGGACGCGCAAATACAGCCTGCCGGTTTTGATCGCGGCTCTCCCGGCATTTGGCGTGAGCCTGATCACAGCCATCGAGTACGAGACCTGGCTGGTCATGACCGCCGCGCTCGGCGTGGGAGTCATCTGCGCCGTTTTGCATATTCTCCGCACCCGCTGGTGGCTGTGGGTTCTCGCCCTGCTAAATTTCATCGTTGCCTACTTCGCCTTCTTTAACCTCGGCTTCATGCAAAAACTCGACATCTTCCCCGGTTACCTCGTGCTTGGAATCGTCATCCTCTTCCTGCTTCCCGACTTGTCCCTAAAAAAAGATTGGAAAGCAAACCTCGAATGGCGGCTTCCGCTGCGCATCTTCGGCGCGTTGTTCACATTCTTTCTGACCGTCGCTCTCCTTCTCCCGGGCGAACGATTCGGCGGCGCATCGGTTTGTTATACCGCGCTCGCCATCCTCTTCACCGGCTATGCGCTTGCCTATCGCAAGGCATGGCTCGCCTACCTGCCCGCCGCCTTCCTGCCGCTGGCGCTGGTCTTCATGTTCAAATACCTTGAAGTTGATGCCTGGCTTCCCACGCTCACAGCCCTTGCCGTCCTTTACTTTGGCTTCGGCATGGTCATTCGCGCGAAAGAGGGATGGTCGCTCACGCTGCGTAACAGCGCGCTTGCGCTTGGCTCCATCGTCTCGATTGCGGCGCTTTCCACGTTGAAAGAAACAGGCGGATGGTACGCATTGGTCATCGGTCTGCTTTTCATCACGGAGATGTACCTGCGCCGGAACGGTTGGTTCGAACTCGGCGCGCCGTTCCTGTTCACGCTGGGCGCATTCCTCATCCTGCGTGATTTTGAAGTGGAACGCGCGGCGTATCACCTGCTCGCCTATAGTTTGGTTTGGATTCTCGGCGACCTGCTTGCGCATTTGACGTTCGCCAATCCGCGCCCGCTGGCTCTCATTGTCCGCATCGTCGGCGGGTTGCTGGCGTTGACGAATTATGCGCTTCTCTTCGGAGAGAGCGACGCCGCCATCGCATCGTTTGGATTCGGCGCGTATGCGCTTCTCTTCCTGACCGTGAGCCTGCTCTACCGCCAATCGAATCTGTTCTACGCCTTTACCTTGACCCTGCCGCTTTTCGTCGCGTTCCTCTTCCGCGCCTTCGATGTGACGAAGTGGATTCACCCGGTCATTGCGCTGGCAGTGACCTATTATGCGGCGGGATTCATTTTACGCGCCATGAAGCGGGCAGGGGGTTGGGATGCCGTCCTGCTGAATAGCGGTCTCGGCGCAGGGTCTTTTGTTTCGGTTGCCGCGCCAGTTCTCGGCGGGTTGGATGCGGCAATCCCCGTCGCCATTGCCGCTACATTGTGGGCGGTCGAAGCGTTCGCAAAACGGAATGCGATGCTGGCGTTCCCCGCGAATGGTTTGTACCTGCTGGGATATTTCATCATCCTGTTCGAATTGCAGGTGGACGAGCCGCAATATTATTCGATGGGCGCGGCGCTGTTGGGGTTGATTCAGCATTATCTGCTGGTGCGCGCGGGGAGCCGGACGGGCGCGTTCATCATGGGAATGCTTTCGCAGTTCGTCTTGCTCGGCACGACGTACATTCAACTGCTGGGCGATATTGCATATTTCTTCCTACTGTTCCTGCAATCGCTGGCGGTGCTGGTGTACGGGATCGTGATCCGGTCACGCAGCCTGACGTTCTTCCCGATTGGGTTCGCGGCGCTGGGCGTGGTGACGGTGGTGTACGGCGCATTCAAGGACATCGGCTCGATCTTCCTGATCGGCTGTACAGGCATTTTGCTGTTGATGCTGGGCATTCTGGCGGTGCTGCTGCGCGAAAGGATTGCAAAACTCGGCGAACGGATGAGCGAATGGAAGCCATGAGGAAATGTTGAATATGCGGGGCTGCTGTTATTGTGTTTGCCAGTTCAACGAGGGTGCAACACAAAGGAAATTGCGCCGCTTTTGGATAAAACTGGTTCTTCTAAAGTAAAGTTCTTTGCGAACGTGAAGTTGCAGGAGTCAAATGCAATCCATTGGAAGATTGATAAATTTTGCGCAGCCATTTGCCTCTATTTTGCTGGGATTATCTTACTTTTTGCCCTTCTATCAGTCTGCAAATGGCACAGTCAGGTACGCCGACGAATGGGGCTTATTCTTCTGGACCATACCTGTTTTAGTCATTATATTCAAAGTATCCAATCGTTGGCTAAAAGCTGCCGTATGTTTCCTTTCGGCAATTGGGGGCTTGCTTGACTTGTTTCTTCTTACCGTCCTGGCTGCCTTCAAGAGCACGCCTCTTATTGGCTTCCATATCGCAAGAATGTCCATCATCATTCTTGTCGTTAGTTGGCTTGCCCTTATTGTAATTTCACTATCAACACCCAAAGATAAAAATTGAGAATTAATCAAAGCGGCTGATTTCGCGGGCATGTCAAAGGATTTAACCGCAAAGCGCGCCGTTAGAGCGCGTCCCTGCCGCGGAACAACTCCCGCAAATCTTCGCGCGGCTCGTCGAAACTGCAGCTTCCAAAGGAAACTGCAAAGAGGCGGGCTTTGGCAATCTCCGAAGCGGCTGCGCGCAAGCCCTTCCACGCAAAACCGTCTGAGTCGAACGTAAAATTTTCAGGGTCTTCATCTTCGAGAATGGATTGAATCGCCGCCTGCGACAAGTTCTTCGCAGCCGCAAGTATCCCCGCCCCGAAGACGTTGAGAAAGCCGTGCATCTTCGTCTGCACGCTTTCATTGAAATGGCGGATTGGATGGTGAAGTCCCGCCGTGCATTTGATCGGCACGCCCGCATCACGGACGGAAACAATCGCCCGCGCAATCTGTTCGGCAGACGGGAACATATTCGCAATGACGCCGCCTGTGCGGAGTTTGAACCCGACGCGCCTGTTTTTGAGTTTGCGCAAGGCGCGGACAAGGCTGTCCACGCGCGACTGCCAGCCTTCACCAAAAGGCTTGTCTTGAGCCGCGTCGAAAGGCGCTTCGAAGAAAACGGTTAACCCGGTTTTATTAAGCAGGTCGGATGATGTCTTGACCAGGTTGTGAATGGTATCATTCAAGGCAGAGGCAGGGAGGGCTGTTTCAAACATGTCCACAAGAACGCGCGAACTGTGCGTTTCACGGAAGGCTTGAATATCAGCGATATCGAGTTCGAGATTCGAAAGAAATTCGTCGGCGGATGCGCCGGACCGCCCAAGGGCGGTGAAAGATAATTCGTTTACAGAATCAGGCATGAGCGGGGAAAGATGCGGGAGCCGTTTGGCGGGAATCACAAACCGGGAGAGCATCCAGGAATCAGGCGAATCCTGAAATTCCACAAAATTCCGAAAGGCATCCTCCAACGATAAATTTGCAGGCGGATACAAACCGGCGTAGTCGATGATGCGGGACATGAACAGGCGAAAGGATTCGGTGGTCATGCGCGCAATTATAGTCGAGTAAAATTGAATTCGACATGCACACCCTCCTCATCCTCTCCAGCGAACAGAAAACCTATCGCTCCATCATCGGGTCCGCGAACCCGCCGGATTTAAAAATCATTTCAGAGCCATCGGATGAATGCGACATCCTCCTCGGCGACCCTTCCTTGATTCGCCGCGCGCTCGCCTCGCTCCCGAACTTGAAATGGGTTCAGTCCATTTGGGCTGGGGTCGAGCCGTTGATGGACCCCGCCCTCAAACGCGACTACATCCTCACCAACGCGCGCGGCGTGTTCGGTCAGTTGATGTCCGAATATGTGCTGACGTATCTGCTGGCGCGCGAACGGAAAATTTTTCATTTGCGCCAATTGCAAACAGAAAAGCAATGGGACGATTCCAACAATGGCACCTTGCGCAGCAGGACGATCGGTCTGCTTGGCGTCGGTTCGATTGGCGCGGACGTAGCGCGGATGGCGAAGTTCTTCGGCATGACGGTGCGCGGGTACACGCACAGCCGCGAAGAAAGCGCCGATGTGGACGAGTATTTTCACGGCGATTCGCTCATGGAGTTCGCGGGCGGGCTGGATTATCTCGTCAATATTTTACCCAGCACAAAAGCGACTCACGGCATCATCAACGCGGATTTGCTGAATGCCCTGCCGAATCACGCCCTGTTCATCAACGTCGGGCGCGGCTCGGCGGTGGACGAATCCGCATTGGTCGAAGCGTTGACCCAAAACAAAATCGCAGGCGCGGTGTTGGATGTCTTTCAGCAGGAACCGCTTCCGAAGGATCATCCGTTTTGGGAAACGCCGAACCTGACAATCACCTTCCACACTGCCGCGCCCAGCCTGCCGGAAGATATTGCAGGGATTTTCATCGAGAACTATCGGCTTTATATTGAAGGGAAGCCGCTCAAGTATCGGGTTGATTTCGAGAAAGGCTATTAACCGCGTCGAAAGGACTTTGCCATGACCGTTACCTTATCTGATATTCAGCAGGCGGCAGGACGCATCGAACCGTATGCACACCGCACGCCCATCATGACGAACAAAAGTTTGAACGAACAGGCGGAGGCGCAGGTTTTTCTCAAATGCGAAAACCTGCAAAAGGTGGGCGCGTTCAAATTTCGCGGCGCGACGAATGCCGTCTTTTCATTGAGCGATGAAGAGGCAAAGCGCGGGGTTTGCGCGCATTCGTCGGGGAATCATGCGCAGGCGCTGGCATTGGCGGCGAAACTGCGGGGCATCCCCGCGTATATCGTCATGCCGGGCAATGCGCCGCAGGTCAAGAAGGATGCGGTTGCCGGGTACGGCGGTCAGATCACGTTTTGCGAGCCGACGCTCGAAGCGAGGGAAAACATGCTGGACAGTATCAGGATCGATACGGGTGCGAGCGTTGTACATCCTTATAATGACGAGCGCGTCATCGCAGGTCAGGGGACGGCGGCGCTGGAACTTCTCGCAGAAGTCCCCGATCTGGATGTGATCATCACACCCGTCGGCGGCGGCGGATTACTGAGCGGCACGTCCATTGCGGCAACGGAAACGAAGAAGGGCATCCGCGTGATCGCGGGCGAGCCGGAAATGGCGGACGACGCCTTCCGCTCGATGCAAGCCGGAGCGATCATCCCTTCGGTGAATCCAAAGACCATCGCAGACGGATTGCTGACTTCGCTTGGCACGCTCACCTTCCCCATCATTCAAAAGCGCGTCGAGCAGATTGTAACAGTCAGCGAGCAGGGCATTATCGATGCGATGAAGTTCGTTTGGGAACGCGCGAAGATCGTCATCGAGCCGTCGGCGGCGGTGGCGGTGGGCGTATTGTGGGAAAAGAAAATTGACTTGCGCGGCTTGAAGGTCGGTGTGGTCCTCAGCGGCGGCAATGTGGATTTTGGAAAACTTCCCTGGTTATAACTTTGCCGCGCGCAAAAACTTCGGCGGCTTGCGGATTTTGGTCGCCTGCTCGAATGCGTAAGCCAGTTTGATCAAGGTCGGCTCCTGCCACGCCTTCGCAAAGAACGAAATCCCAACCGGCAGCCCGAATATATAACCCGCCGGCACAGTGATATGCGGATACCCCGCCACTGCGGCGGGCGATGTGCTTTCCATATCCCAGTTGATCGCGTCGCCGTTCGCCAGGTCGATCATCCACGCCGGTCCGCCCGACGGCACGACCATCGCATCGAGTTTGTATTTTTTCATCGCGGCATCGATGCCGTTCCTGCGGGTCAGCAAGCGGTTCTTCGCAAGCGCCTCGCGGTATTTTTTATCGCGCAAGCCGCCCTTCTCCTGCGCCGCGAGCATGTGTTCCTGCCCGAAATACGGCATCACCCGCGCCCGGTTCTCTTCATTGAACTTGATGATCTCCGCCATCGTTTTCAAGCGCGCGTTCGATCCGGCAAGGTATTTGTTCAAATCCGCCTTGAACTCGTAATGCAGCACGTCGATCTCGGTCTTGCTGAATTTGTCGAAGTTTGGCACGTTCGCAGGGTCAACGATGACCGCGCCCAGTTGTTTCATCGCATCGAGACATGCCTCGAAGATGGCGATGATGCGTTTATCGGTGCCGACCATGTTTCGGGCGACGCCGATGCGCGCGCCCTTGAGACCGTCTTTATCGAGGAATTTTGTGTAATCCGAAAGCCTGCGCTTCGCACCGGACTTTGTGGCTGGGTCCCGTCCATCCACTCCCGTCATCGCTCCAAGCAGGGTCGCCGCATCTGCGACAGTCCGCGCCATGGGACCAGCCGTATCCTGGCTGTGCGCAATCGGGATAATCCCGCTCCGGCTGAGCAGACCCAACGTGGGCTTGATGCCCACGATACCGTTCGTCTGCGCCGGGCAGATGACCGAGCCATCCGTTTCCGTGCCAACCGCCGCGGATGCAAAATTCGCCGCCACCGCCGCCGCCGACCCTGACGACGAGCCGCACGCGGAACGGTCCAACGCATAGGGGTTGCGGGTCAAGCCGCCGCGCGAAGACCACCCACTGACAGAGTGCTTTCCGCGGAAGTTCGCCCATTCGCTCAAATTCGTTTTTCCGAAAATGACCGCGCCCGCCTTGCGCAACTGCTTCACGATGAAAGCGTCGCGCGGGGCGATGTGTTCTTCCAAGGCGAGCGAGCCGGAGGTCGTTTGCATCTTGTCGCGCGTATCGATATTGTCCTTGAGCAGAATGGGAATGCCGTGGAGTGGACTCCGCACCTTTCCTTGAGCCCGTTCCCGGTCGAGGGATGAAGCGATTTCCAAAGCGTCCGGGTTCAACTCGATGATGGCATTCACCTTCTTATCGAGCGTCTCGATCCGCCCTAGAAACAGTTCGGCGAGTTGACGCGCGGTCAACTCGCCGGATGACATTTTTTCCTGTGCCTCGAGAATGGTCAGTTCGTCCATCTCACCGCCCGCCGCCTGTGATGTAATGTTCCAGTTGGGAGATCATGAACTTCTGCACATCCACAACTTCCTTCAACACATCGCGCACGGAAATGAGACCGAGCAATTCCTTGCCGTCGAAGACGGGCAAATGGCGGATGTTCTTGTCGATCATCAGCGCCATACATTCCTCCAGGGGCTGCCCCGCCTCCACATAAATGACTTTTTTCGTCATGATCTCGCTGACTTTCGTGTTCTTTGAACTTTTCCCCGCCAAATCCACCCGGCGAACACAATCCCGCTCAGATAGAATTCCCTCCACCTTGTTGCCGTTCACCACCATCAACGCGCCGGTGTTATATTTCTCCATCATGATGAGAGCGTCGTACACGGCTGCATCGGGAGAAATGGAGAACACTTCGCTTCCTTTTTTGCGGATCATATCTCGGACGGTGGACATGGTCATCTCCTGGTTGAATTTTTCCGAAGTATAACAATAAATGAAAGAATGGCAAACGGGGAAATCAACCGCAAACGACGTACCGCTTCCCCTTCAATGCCAGCAATTGACAGTTCGATTCCAGCCCGCACGCCGCGCACACTTTGCCGTCGGGACCGACCTCCGCCAGCCTGCCTTTTTGCACGAGCAGTTCCAACATCGCCCGCACCGCGGAAGGCTGGGCGTTCATCAACCGGCTGATCTCGAAGAGACTCAAGCCGTCTTTTTTATTTTCCAGTAAATTGACCAGTTGGCTCAACATAATCTCGTCCAAAGACCTGACAGGTCTGAATTTTCAATTACCCAAACCCCAACAGCAGTCCGCCTTGATACAGCAGGAACGCCGCAATCCACGCTACGGCGGTCTGGTACACCGCCGAAATCACCGCCCACGACATGCCGAATTCATGTTTAATCGCGCCCAGTGTAGCAACGCATGGCACATACAACAGCACAAAGACCAGGAGCGCCATTGTACTTAATGGGGTGAAATGCTCGCGCAAGGCGCGGCTCAGGATCGTATCCTGCGCTTCGGCTTCTTCATCCACCAAATCCACGCCGGGAATGATGCTCAGTAAAATTTCCCCCGAATTCACAGCCGCATCCATGAAGCCCAAGCCGATGCCCGCCAAATCCTCGCCAAAGGTGGTCGGCTTGGCGGCTTCCACGCCGCCATTGGCATTGATGTAAATCTGACTCAACGTGCTGACCACGATCTCCTTTGCCATGAAGCCCGTCACCAATGCGCCGCTGGTTTGCCAATCACCAAACCCAAGCGGAGAAAACGCCGGGGCGATTGCGCCGCTCACCTGCCCAAAATACGAATCGCGTTTATCCGTCACGCCCCAGGGGAAGTTGAGCAAAATCCACATTACCAGCGACGCCAGCAGGATCACCGTCCCAGCCTTGCGGACGAACTCGCGCGTGTTCTCCCACATGTGAATCAGCACGCTCTTCAACGCAGGCTGGCGGTACGGCGGCAGTTCCAGCACAAAAGCGGACGACGCGTCGGGCTTTAAGATGGTGCGCGTAAAGACCATACCCGCCAGCATCGCCACCACAATCCCAAGCGCATACATCGCCCAGATCACCGTCCCTGCGCGCGCGCCGAAGAACGCCAGACCAAACACCACATACACCGGGAGGCGAGCCGAGCAGGACATGAGCGGAACAAGCAACGCCGTCAATATCCTGTCGCGGCGGCTGGCAATCGTCCGCGTGGCGTAGATCGCAGGAACCGCGCATCCAAACCCGAGGATCATCGGAATGAACGATTTTCCGTGCAGTCCCACCACGCGCATGAAGCGGTCCATCACGAACGCCGCGCGGGACATATAACCGGAGTCTTCCAACAAGGCGAGGAAGAAATACAGAATCAGCAAGCCGGGGACAAAAACAAGCACGCCTCCGACTCCGCCGATCACTGCCTCCACGACGAGAGAATGCATCCACGCTGGAGCAGATACGAGGTCGAGTAGAAGCGAGAACCAGCCCGCAACGGGACCGGTAATGACCGCATCCGTCCAATCCAAAAACGGCGCGGAGACGTCAATCACGAGGCGGAACATCACATACATCATTGCAAAGAAGATCGGCAGACCGAGCCATTTGTGCGTGACGATGTCATCGATGCGGTCGGTCAGCGTAATGCGATCCAAATGCGGGCGGTGCAGCGACTGGCGCACGACGCCGTTGATGAAACCGTAGCGGCGGTCGGCGATGAGCATGTCCACATCGTCGCCCAGCATGGACTTGAGTTTCTCCGCGCTTTGCGCCGCCAGTGAAATGACCTGCTCCCCATTCGGCATAGCGCGGATATGCGTAAGAATGTCCGCATCCGCTTCCAAAAGTTTTATCGCCAGCCAGCGCTGCGGGTAACGCCCGGTATCGATCTGAAATTCGGAAAACGATTCGATGATACGTGAAATCTCGCGCTCGAGCTTGCCGCCGTAATCGAGACGAAAGAGGGTTGTCGTCATCGCTTCGCCGCCTTCACCGCCTTCGAGATCAATTCGGGAATTCCCACGCCGCGGTTTGCCGCGGTGGAGACGATGGGAATATCGCCGAGAAATTGCGAAAGATGATCGAGGTTGATTTGCGAGCCGTCCTTTTGCAGATCGTCGGTCATGTTGAGCGCCATCACCACCGGGGCTTCCAACTCAAGCAATTGAACGGTGAGGTACAGATTGCGTTCGAGGTTGGTCGCATCCACCACGTTGATGACCACATCGGGGCGGTTTTCAAGGATAAAATCGCGCGCGATGATCTCCTCAGGCGAATAGGCGGTCAGGCTGTACGTGCCGGGCAAATCAACAACGTTGATCTTCAGCCCGCCATATTCGATCATGCCTTCTTTTTTCTCAACGGTCTTGCCGGGCCAGTTGCCCGTATGCTGGCGCAAGCCGGTCAACGAATTGAAAATGGTGGTCTTCCCCGCATTGGGATTCCCCGCCAGCGCAATGGTCATATCCGCCATGATTACGCCTGCAAAACGACTTCGATCTGCGCGGCTTCTTCCCTGCGCAGCGCGAGATGATAGCCCTTGATGAAATACGCCACCGGGTCGCCAAGCGGCGCGTCGCGCTCGATCAAAATGGTCTCGCCTTTGACGATGCCCATTTCCACGAAACGCCTGCGCAGCGCCGATGTGCCGTTGACCTTTGAAATCGTTCCCCGTTGACCGGGTCGTAATAAATGCAGTTGAATTGATTCGATCATGTTCGTTTTCCTCGGGAGTAATTCTTTCGTACACAGACATGAGTTTTTTTAGAGAGTGTCTGAAAACTTCTTGGTTTTTTGGAATCCCGAAGTTCTACTTCGGAGTGCGGGTTTCCGAAAGTAGAACTTTCGGATTCCTCGCCCGAAAA
>JAGUZU010000074.1 GCA_020060625.1 Anaerolineales bacterium
ATCGAACCGCCAAGTGCGCCAAAGCCGCCAAGAAAACCTTGAAAACTTGGCGTACTTGGCATCTTGGCGGTAAAAAATCTAAAATGTACGGTAGAGAAAAACGGGAAGGAGGAAATTCAACGGAAAGGGTATAATCGCGCCGCATTCACATGCTATCTGTCACTGAAGCGCGCGAGCGCATCCTCTCCCATCTCAAATCGGTTGCGGCGGAAACTGCGCCCCTGACCGTCTGCGCCAACCGCACGCTTGCGGCGGACATCACCGCCCCGCATGACATCCCCTCCTTCGATAATTCAGCCATGGATGGATTCGCCATCCGTGCCGAGGATACAACCGCCTCACACGTGACCTTGAGCGTGGTCGCCGACATCCCAGCCGGGTCCACGCCGACGGTGACTCTTGCCCCCGGCGAAGCCGCGCGAATCATGACTGGCGCGCAATTACCGAAAGGCGCGGACGCCGTCATCCCCGTCGAAGACACAGACTTCAATCGCCGCGAAGCAGGAACCGCCGCGCCCAAAACCGTTTCATTCGCAAGGACGCTGAAGGCGGGAGAAAACATCCGCGCACGCGGCATGGATATTCATGCCGGCGATATCGTCATGCAAAAGGGACGCGCGCTTAAACCCCAAGACCTTGGTCTGCTGGCGACGCTTGGCATGGCAAACGTGGAGGTTTACAAAAAACCGCGCATTGCCCTGTTCTCCTCCGGCGATGAACTGCTCGATGTATCCGCGCCGCTGGAACCTGGCAAGATCCGCGATTCGAATTCCTACATGCTCGCCGGGTTGATCGAAAGCGCAGGCGCGGAAGCGATACGGCTGGGCGTGGCAAGAGATGAGCGCGACGAAGTCACAAACCTGCTCGACCAAGCCGTGAAGAAAAACGTCGACCTGATCCTTTCGTCCGCGGGGGTGAGTGTGGGCGCCTTCGACTTCATCAAGGAAGTCGTGGAAACCAACGGCAAAATGGACTTTTGGCGGGTGAACATGCGCCCGGGCAAACCACTGGCGTTCGGCAAATATGGCGGCATCCCATTCATTGGCTTGCCGGGGAATCCGGTTTCGGCTTTCGTCGGCTTCGAGGTCTTCGCGCGACCCGCGCTCGAACGGCTGGGCGGCAAAATGGACGGGAGCAGGCAAAAGGTCAAAGTAAGATGCGAAAAAGAGATCGAATCGGACGGGCGCGAAAGTTATCTGCGGGCGAATATCCGCGAAGAGAACGGCGTCTTTTTGGCAAAACTGACAGGTCATCAGGGATCGGGGAATCTGCTGTCTTTGGTACAGGCGGATGCTTTACTAATTATCCCCGCTGGTGTAAAATGCGTGCCTGCTGGTCAGGAAGTGAACGCGTATCTTTTGTGAGGAAACATGGATAAATGGCTGTACCGCGCTTCGATTGCGTTGGCGATTATCGGTCTGCTCGTTTCGATCTATATGACCGTTTACAAGTACACCGGAAATGAAGGGATGTGCCTCGGTTCGGGTGATTGCTCCACCGTGAACGCCAGCCGCTTCTCCGAAGTGAACGGCATTCCGGTGGCGGTGGTCGGCATCGTCGGTTACATGGCGATCCTGGGCGTTCATTTTCTCGAAAAACGAAACGCGCTCTTCGAGAAGAACGGCTCGCTGCTCATCTTCGGCATGGGGCTTGCCGGATTCGTTTTCATCCTCTGGCTAATCTATGTCGAGATTGCCCTGCTGAAAGCCATCTGTCCGTTTTGTGTTGCCTCGCAGGCTGCAATGACTCTCATCTTTATCATCGCCGTCATTCGCCTGATCAAACAACCCAATTCCTAGGAGGAATTACAAATGCCTCGTATCAAGTGTCACTATGCCGATTGCGTGTTTCTGGATGAAGGGTACTGCTCCGCCGCGGCAGTGGAGTTCGATCCAGATACCGGGTGCGTCACCTACTCACCCACAGACGGCGCTGCTTTAAAGGAAGACGAATGGGAAGAAGACGAAGAATGGGAAGACGAAGACCTCGACGATGACGACGATGAATGGGACGAAGAGGACGAGTTCTAACCCTTTCGCGCTTCACACTTAACTGAATATTGCACCTTGTACCCAAGCCTTCTCCTCGCGGGAAGGCTTTTTGTTATCTAAGCGTCAGCCAGTTCAAATCCCGCAGCCCTGCCGCAAGGTCTTCGCGCAGATCTTCGTCTTTCATACGCCATTCCCAGTTGCCGCCCAGCGTACTGGGGAAGTTCATGCGCGCTTCGCCACCGAGACCAAGCACATCCTGCATGGGGGCGATGGCAAACACCGCAACAGATTTCCATATTGTCCGGATCAAGTCCCAAGCGAAGTCGTGTCCGTCCACGCCGAGATAACGCTGCGCGAATTCTCGTTCATGCTGCGGCGCAGTGGCAAACCAGCCGAACGCCGTATCGTTGTCGTGCGTGCCGGTGTATGCCACGCACTTCGGGACGTAATTATGCGGGAGGAAGGGGTTATCGGGTCCCGAAAATGCGAATTGCAACACCTTCATACCGGGCAGGTTGAAAGTGTCAAGCAGTTCAATCACATCCGGCGTAATCAAACCCAAATCTTCGGCAATAATCGGGAGCCTCATTTCTGGGTCCGCAGTCCCATCTTTTAAATCCGCAACGACAGCATTGAAAAAGTCTTTGCCGGGGCCCGTCACCCAGCGACCATTTTCGGCGGTGGTGTGCTCGGCGGGGATTTCATAATAGCCCGCAAATCCGCGAAAGTGGTCGAGCCGCAGCACGTCCACCATTTGCAGGGACGCGCGAATGCGCGAAAGCCACCACGCATACTTTTCCTTTTTATGAACTTCCCAGTTATACAAGGGATTTCCCCACAACTGCCCCGTGGCAGAGAAGCCGTCCGGCGGGACGCCCGCCACGACCGTTGGGCTGCCGCTTTTATCAAGGAAGAACAACTCGGGGTTCGACCAGACATCCGCAGAGTCGAACGCAACGAAAATCGGAATGTCGCCGACGATCTGGATGTCCTTCTCCTTCGCGTACGCGCGAAGTTTCTCCCACTGGCGGAAAAATAGAAATTGATAAAAGGAATATCTTTGGATGTCTTCCGCCAGTTCCTTTCTGGCTTTCGTCAACGCGGACTTTTTTCTGGAACGCAGCGCCTCATCCCAGCCGGTCCATGCTCCGCCGCCATTGGCTTCCTTCAACGCCATGAACAGGGCGAAATCGTCCAGCCAATAGGCGTTTTGGGCGCAGAAATAATCGAAGGATTCACGAAGATGCTCGGGGCTTGTCCTGAGCATAGTCGAAGGATTGGATTGGAAGCGGGAAAAAGCCTTCAGCAGAAGGTCAATCTTTTTTGGAATGACCAAGCCAAAGTCCACGCGTGAGGCGGGCAGGTTTTGGAAGGCATCCAAGTCCTCTTGAGTCGCCAAACCAGTTTCAAGCAAATCGTCCGGGCTGATCAAATAGGGATTGCCCGCAAAGGCGGAGAAGCATTGATATGGCGAATCGCCGTAACCAGTGGGACCAAGCGGGAGGATTTGCCAGAGTTTACAGCCGGTGGAGGCGAGCCAATCCACAAAGCGATATGCCTGCGGACCGAGGTCGCCGATGCCATAGGGACCGGGCAGGCTGGTGGGATGCAAAAGAATGCCGGAGGAGCGTTTGAAAGCCATAAGTCATTTCACCAAAGAGAGGTAAAGGTCGAGATATTCCTGCGCGGAATTTTTCCAAGAAAAATCACGGGACATGCCCGTACGTTGAATCTTTTGCCATTGTTCTTTATCATCAGACATGACTTTGACACCCGCCTTGATCGCGCTGACCAGTGACATGTGATGTTCCTTCTCGAAAACGAATCCTGTTTCGCCGTGCGCAACCGTATCATCCAAGCCGCCCACCGCGCGGACAACCGGCACACAACCGTATCGCATGGCGATCATCTGCGAAAGTCCGCACGGTTCGTAGCGCGAAGGCATGAGGAGCATGTCCGCGCCGGCGTAAATCTGGCGGGCAAGCCCGGAATCGAATCGCAACTCGGCTTTGATCTTTTCGGGGAATGCCGTTTGCAGGGCGCGCGCCGCCTCTTCCAATTTTGGATCGCCGGTTCCCAGAATGACGGCTTGAAAGTCTGCCTTTTTCATGCTCTTGAGCGCGGCAAAGGCGAGGTCAACGCCTTTTTGCACATCCATGCGCGAGACAACAGCAAGAAGCGGAACACTTGGGTTGCTCACAAACCCCAATTTATTCTGCAGCATCTCTTTGTTTTCGGCGCGGCGCTGGAGGGAATTTACGTCATAATTCACCGCAATCGCCTTATCATCCGCCGGGTTGAATGAGTCGGTGTCAATGCCGTTCAAAATGCCGCTCAACGTCTCCTTGCGGATTTGTAGAAAGTCGTTCAAGCCGCAGCCGAATTCGGGCGTCAATACTTCGTTTGCATACCCCGGCGAGACTGCCACAATCGCATCCGACGCCCACAACCCCAGCGGGAGCGGCATGGAACGCGCCCATTCGGGCAGGTCGGTTTGGGCGAGTTTTACGCCGTAACTTTCGAGAATGCCGCTTACGTCTGGTCCCATGTACGGCAGATTATGCAAGGTAACTACTCCCGCCACATGACGCGCCACCGCCTCCCAGCGCTTCGTCAGATTTCCATACAAGCTGACTGCTGTGTGCCAGTCATTGGCATGGAGGACATCGGGAGTCCAATTGACCCGGTTCGGAAGTTCGAGCGCGGCAAGCGAAAAGAACGTATATTTTTCAGCGTCGCGGCTTGCATCCGCGGAATAGACGGAGCCGTTCGCGCGGATCGGATCGCCATTGATAAGATAAACGGGCATCCCATCCAATGTCGTCTCGAACGCCTCCACTTCGACCTCCGAATCGCCGCGCGGGATCGAAAAAATACCCAACGACTTGAGATTTTCCGCCTTTACGACAGGGTGATACGGCAAGACAAGCCGGACATCCAGTTTCAAATCGTCGGTGGAAAGAGCGCGCAGCGCGCGCGGAAGCGACCCTGCCACATCGCCAAGCCCGCCGACCTTTACGAACGGGTCGGCTTCCGCGGCGAGGAAAAGCACGTTGATGGTTTTAGACATGCGCTGATTTTACTCTATAGAGTACATAAACCTCCGAGGTCTATTTGACCTCGGAGGTTTGAAATTCAGGGAGCCTGATGGGTCTCGAACCCACAACATCCACATCCACAGTGTGGCGCTCTGCCATTGAGCTACAGGCTCCATACTAAAGCGGACGAAATTTTACCATAAATCAGCGCAAGTTCAATACCGCCAAGTTTTCATCTCCCGCCATTTCGCCCGTCTCGACAAAACCCAAACTTGCGTACAATTTCTTTGCGCCAACGTTCTCCGGACTGTAACTGATCGCCGCCACTCGAACGCGCTCATCCGCGCGAAAGTTTTCCAAAATGAGATTTATGGCATCGCGCCCGTACCCTTTGCCTTGAAACTTTTCATCCACCATCAACCGCATGATAAAAACATGAATTCGGGAATGCGCATAATTCGCGGCATACATCAAAAACCCAACCGGCTCTTCGCCCGCATAAATTCCAAACGGGTGGCTGTTCCAGTGTCCCTCGTCATCGAAGCCAAACTGGGATTCGGCAATGGACATCAAATTCGAGGCGACAAAATGACTTTGCTCCTCCCGCACCTTCAACTGGATCAACGCCCGCCAGTTTTCCGCAGAAACGGGTTGAAGTGTAACGCTCACAGAATCCTCCTGATTACGTCCAATGCCGCTTCCCTCTTGACCTGAACCTGCTCGCCATTTAAGAGATTTTTGACGACAACCAAGCCTTTTTCCATTTCGTCCGGTCCCAAAACCAGCGCAACTTTCATCTTCATCTTGTCCGCAAATTTGAATTGCTTTGGCAGTTTCGCCGGCTCGGGCGAAACCATCACATTCAAGCCTGCCTGACGCAACTCCGCCGCGAGAGCGAACGACTGCATCCATAACTTCTCATCGAACACCGTAACCAGCACTTGCGCCGGGCTCGGCTCGAACTCCGGCACAAGTCCCCGCTCCTGCAAAATGATGCCGCTTACCACATCGCCCATCGCAAAGCCGACCCCCGAAAGCGGATTCCCACCCACATCCGCAAGCAGGTTATCGTAACGCCCGCCGCCAAAGATGGCGCGACGTAAAGAGCCGGTCGTGTCAAAGGCTTCAAAGACCGTGCCGGTGTAATACAACAATCCACGCACGATGTTCGGGTCGAATTTGACGTACTCTGCCACGCCCAATGCTTCCAGCGCGGCAAAGAGACGGGTCAGCTCATCGTTTTTCTTCCAAAGATCGAAATTGCCGAGAACGTCCTTCAAACCATCCAATTGCTTTTGCGTGAGTCCAAGTTCCAGCGCATACGCATCCCATTTCGCGGGCTCCATCTTGGAGCGGCGATCCACTAAATTCGAGACGACGAGGCGCGTTTCAGGAGGAATCTCAAGGTTGTCGAATTCCGAGTCCATCAGGCGGCGGTTATTTACATAGATGCGAGCCAACTCCGGGCTGAGTCCGACCGAGCGCAGGAACGTCGCCCCGACGGCGATCAGTTCCGCATCCGCTTCCGGCGAATCGACACCCAACATGTCCACGTTCCATTGAAAAAACTCGCGGGCGCGTCCCTTTTGCGGCTGCTCATAGCGCCAGAACGGACCGAACGACCACCAGCGCACGGGATAGGTCAATTCGTTTTGTTTCGCCGCGATCATGCGAGCCAGCGAAGGCGTCAGTTCGGGGCGAAGCGTCACCAAATCACCGCCGCGATCCTCGAATGTGAACGACTGTTTCTTGACCAGTTCCTCGCCCGATTTCGCCGCATACAAGTCAATCGGCTCGATGAAAGGACCATCATATTCCTGATAGCCAAAAGCACGCGAAGCCGCGCGCGCCTTTTCATAAATAAAATTGCGCAATGCCATCTGTTCAGGATAGAATTCGCGCGTGCCTTTTACGCTTTGAATCTTGTTTGCCATAATTGCTCCAATTCTGCCGCATTCTAACATGACTTCATCCTTCGGAGAAAAATATGACCTGTCCATTTTGCCCGCCCAGCCTGCTCATCGAAAACATCATCCTCGAAAACAAATTCTGCCTTTTCCTGCAACACCATGAACCAATCCTAAAAGGCTCAGGAGTGATCGTCACGCGCGCCCACAGGGAAAACGTTTTTGATATTTCGCCGGAAGAGTGGCGGGCGGCACACAAAATGATCCAGCAGGCAAAAAGTATGATCGACGAAAAATTCAAACCTGCCGGGTATAACCTCGGTTGGAATTGCGGCACAGTTGCAGGGCAGGAAATCTTCCACGTCCACCTGCACGTCATCCCCCGCTACGCAGATGAACCGCTCGCTGGGAAGGGAATTCGCTATTGGTTGAAGCAAGAGGCAAATCGAAGGGAATAACAGCCAAAATTCAATGATTGAATTTTGGTATGATTTTGGTATAATACCAAGACTTCGGAAGTCTAACAGACTTCCGAAGTCTTAAAGGAGAAATAAAATGGAAATCAATTATCAGGAGACCAGCAAGGACCTGCTCACTCGTATTGACATTCACGAAAAATACGGCTCCGCCAACATCGACGTGTGGACGAACGACCTGCTAAAACCACAGGCAGGCATGAGCATTCTCGACGTCGGCTGCGGCGCAGGGAAACTGAGTTTCCTTTTCAACGAATACACCAAAGGCGGCGCGGAGATCACAGGCGGCGATTTCTCGGAAGAACTGCTCGAAAAAGCCCGCGTAAAAAACAAGAAACTCGGCGCGAAAATTGGCTTCCAATTTTTAGACTTCAACAAGCCATTCAATTTCGCGGATAACACCTTCGACCTGTGCACCAGCGCCTTCGCCATTTACTACGCCTCCAACTTGGACTTTACATTTGGTGAGGCGCACCGTGTCCTTAAGCCCGGCGGACGGCTTTTCGTCTCCGGTCCATTGCCCGAAAACAAGCAGATGTTCTACGACATCATCAAAGAAGCCACCGGCGCGGAAATTCCGCCCATGCCCGGCTCCTCGCGCTTCAAGGGCGACATCTTCAACACCATTGACCGCATCTTCGCCAAGACCGAACTGCACAAGTTCGAGAATCACCTCACCTTTCCCGAAGTCGCGCCGTTCATTGATTATGTCCGCGCCTCATTGAGCGAAGACCGCAAACTGTGGACATCCATGTTCAGCGGCAAGGATGAGTATGAAGCGTTGATCGGAAAGATCGAAGCGGTTGCGAAGAAGTGGTTCGAACGCGACGGCAAACTGGTGATGACCAAGGTCGTCGGCGGAATTCTGGCAACAAAATAAAAGGATGTCATTGCGAGGAGCGGTTTTGCGACGAAGCAATCTCATCATTAATATCGAGATTGCTTTGGGCAAAGAGCAGGTATGCCCTCGCAACGACATAATAACAATATGAACTTCTTCGGCAAACGAACCCTCTTCCTCGGCGCGCATCCCGACGACATCGAACTGGGATGCGGCGCTTTGATTCATAACATCGCCAAAAAGACCGATATTTTGTGCGTCACCCTGTCCGACAACCAGAGAAATCCCAATCTCAAGAACGTAAAGGACGAGCACATCGAGTCCATGAGAATATTGGGCGTGCCGCAGGAAAAGGTGCTGTTCGGTCCCTTCACGACCCGCATCTTCCAGGACTCGCGGCAGGAGATACTGGAATACTTCCTCAAACTCCGCAGGGACTTCAAACCTGACCTGATCTTCGTCCACTCCAAACAGGACGTGCATCAGGACCATAACACCATGACCGAGGAAGCCCTGCGCGCCTTCCGCGGCATCACCGTGCTGGGCTTCGACGTCGTCCGTTCCTCCTACGGCTTCTTTCCGCATTTCCTGGCCGAAGTCACCGAGGAGGACGCGGACAAAAAGATCGAAGCGCTGGCACAGTACGAAACCTACCGCAATGTCTACTATTTCAACAGCGAACTGACGCGCTCCATCATGGTGCGTCACGGCGCGCTGGCGGAGGTTCCCTTTGCAGAGGGGTTCGATATTTTGAGGATCGTTGGGAGATTCGGCGAATAAAAAAATCGGCGACTTGGTCGTCGATTTTTTATGGTTAATCCTTCGGCACGCCCACAAAGATCATCCCATCCCGAATTCACACAGGATACCTAGGGATGTCCACCACTGCGGGCATTTGCATGACCATCCCCATCTGCACATCGAACTACGAGAACGAAGGATGTTGAGAACTACAGCAGATTTTCCAAGTCTGCAATATCCTTTGTTCTGCCGCTTGCCTTCTTGTTTTTCTTCAAGTTTTCCAAATCGATCAGGTTGACTTCAATACCGTCCAATCGGTCCACGATGCGTACCTGATAGCACTCGTTAAATTCAACGCCTGAAATGGAGGTCGCGATCTCCAGGCGCATGGGGGGAAGTCCCATGCGGATGATCTTTGGCTTTTGCAGAAATAATTCGGGGGTTAAGTTGGGGTCGTCAAGCCCAAAGGCTTTGAAAACGGAAACGAGTTTTTCAGCATTGTCGGGGTGAACGGCGACCCAAATATCCAGGTCATCGGTGGTGCGGGGATAGCCGTGATACCCGACTGCATATCCCCCGATCAGCAGGTACTGGACGTCATGCTCTTTCAACAACTTCAAGAACTCTTTGAAGTCGGGCGGCAGCCGCAGGTCCATAGTTGATCCTCCGCAGTAGTTCCATGTAGGCAAGGCGTTCATATGGCGTTCGAGACAGCCAGTACTCCCTGTCCTGCCTGTCCGCCTCCTCAAAGGAGGAAACGACAGAAAGAGCGGTTTTGTCCAGTTTTGGGAATTGAACCTCTTCCATATATTAAGTATAACAGAATGGGAAGTTTTATTCCTTCGGTACGCCCACAAAGATCATCCCATCCCGTACCTGTACCGGATACGCGGGAATGTCCACCACCGCGGGCATTTGCATGACCTTCCCGGTACGGACATCGAACTCCGCACCGTGGCGGGGACAGACGATGTTGTAGCCCTCCAAGTCTCCGTCCCCCAGCGGACCGTCGTCGTGGGTGCAGACATCGCCAATGGCGAAGAGCTGATCCGCGATGTTGAAAATGACAATGGGCTTGTCGCCCAGGTCAACATAAAGACGCTCGCCGTTCGGCAGTTCCGATACGGGAGCGATCTCGAAAAATTCGGCATTGGATTCGTCGAAGGTTGTGTAATTAAACATGGGGGTGAATGTATACAGGTAGACAGAACCGCGTGTTTACTTGTTTACGTGTGTACCTGTCTCCTTACTTACTCTACAAGATCATCGCTGGCTTCCCCTAACCCATACACCCCCGCTTTCAGCACTTTCAACGAAAGCAGGGCGCATTTCAGGCGCACGGGACCAAGGTCGATGCCAAGCATATCAAGAACATCCTGTTTGGTTAATTTCTTCACTTCCTCCAGCGGCTTGCCGATGATGGATTCCATCAGCAGGTCGGCGGAGGCTTGCGAGATGGCACACCCATGACCGTCGAACAAGGCTTCGGTCACGACACCACCTTTGTCTACACGCAAGTCAATTTGGATATGGTCGCCGCACAGCGGATTGTTGTCCGCAAACGAAATATCGTGCGGGTCGAGTTTCCCGCGATAGGACGGGTTTTTATAGTGTTCGATGATAACTTCGCGATAGAGATCGTCCATTGTAGTCCTGTAGTTTATTAGTCGAGTAGTCACTTAGCCGAATGGACAGAGGCTATCCGACCATAAGACTATCAGACTTTGAGACTAGCTCAACCAAACATTTCCTTCACTTTATACAAACCGTTTACCAACAAATCCACTTCCTCTTTTGTGTTATAGAGATAGAAGGAAGCGCGACTGGTGGCTTGGATGCCAAACTTTTCATGCAACGGCTGGGCGCAGTGATGTCCCGCCCGCACGGCGATGCCGTCCTTGTCGAGGATTTGCGCCACGTCATGCGGATGAATACCATCCAGTGTGAACGCCGCAACACCGCCTTTTTTATCCGCCGATGGACCGAACAGCTTTACGCCAGGGATTTCCTCGAGACGATCCAGCGCATATTCCGTGACTTCATGCTCATGCGCGGCGATTCGTTCCATGCCGACGGCTGAGAGGTAGTCCACCGCCGCGCCAAAGCCGACAGCCTCCGCGATGGCTGGAGTCCCCGCCTCAAATTTATGGGGAAGCGTGTTCGCGCGGAAGGAACGCAGTTTTACTTCCTTGATCATGTCGCCGCCACCGAGGAATGGGGGCATCGCATCCAATAAAGCAGACTTTCCATACAAAACGCCAATGCCCGTCGGACCGCACATCTTGTGAGCGGAGAAGGCATAGAAATCCGCGTCGAGGGCTTGCACATCCACCTTCAAATGCGGGACGGACTGCGCCCCATCCACAAGCGTGATTGCGCCAGCCGCGTGCGCCAGTCGGATGATCTCCGCCGCGGGGTTGAACGTGCCGAGGACGTTGGACATGTGCGTAAACGAGACCAGCTTCGGGCGTCGGTCCAGAAGCGTTTTGTACGTCTCCAGATCCAGCAAGCCGTCTTCCGTCACGGGGATGAATTCCAACTCGATGCCGCGCTCCATCTGAAGGATATGCCAGGGGACGAGGTTGCTGTGATGCTCCATCTCGGTCAGAATGACGAGATCACCCGCCTTGAGGTTCGCGCGCGCCCACGAGTACGCCACGAGGTTGATCGACTCGGTGGTGTTGCGCGTGTAAATGACCTCGCGCGAGGAGGCGGCGTTGATGAATTTCGCGATTCTTTCACGCGCGCCTTCATACATCGCCGTGGCTTCCTCTGCCAGCGTATGCACGCCGCGATGGATGTTGGCATTCGAACGGCGATAATAATCGTTCATCGCCTCGATCACCCGCGCAGGCTTTTGCGACGTGGCGGTCGAATCAAGATAGATCACCCGCGCGCCGTTCTGCGTTTCGCGCGCGAGGATTGGAAAGTCTTTGCGAATTTCGTTTACATTAAGGGTCATGGATGTTATCCGCAATAAGCGGCAAACGCGCTTTTAATAATCAGGGATGAAATCCTTCTTCACAGCAGGCTTCTTACCCGGCACCGGGCGGATATGCTCCGAGTTCAACGGATACCAAAGGATGCGGTCTGGAACCATCCAGCCGTCGGTCAGAAAGACGTTCGAACGAAACTGAACCGCCACCATTTTGTTATCCACTTGAACCACAATTCCTCGAATCCAGCCTCGCACACGTTCGCGGCTTTTCTCATGGTCGCAGAACACTTCAACCGTATCCCCCACTTCGAATTCGTGTTCGGGCGTCGGCGCTTTCATGAAATTAAACTGTGTTGTCGTGCGGATCGGCGCAGGTCGCATACGCCGTCTCTCCACCGTGGGAGGCGGCGTCCGTTTCGCCAACGGCGGAGTCGCTACAACGGGGCTTACGGCTCCCACCTGCTTGACGGGCGCTTTCTCCGCAGCCTTTTTAACGGAGGATTTCGAGACCGTCTTTGCCGAAGCCTTTTTGACGGATTTCGCAGCCGGCTTGGTCTTTTTTACGGGTTTCTTTACAACCTTCTTCTTGCCGGAAACCGTTTTTCGCACGGGTTTGGTTTTCTTTGCCGCCGCCTTCACTTTTTTGGATGTCGTCTTTGCCTTTGTCGCGGCTTTCGACTTTTTCGTGGTTGACTTTGGTTTCGCTTTCGATTTCACTGCCATAATTCACATCCTGACTTGTTGAATGGAGACGCCCTCCGCCTCACTCCACCGGATACCTGCTCGAACATCCCCGGCAGTATCCACACTGACAAAACTTCCAAGACCTGACAGGTTTTAGAAAACCTGTCAGGTCTTAATTTACTTCGACAACTTATCGTGAATCGCCTGCTGGAAGCGTTCACGCACGCCTTCAAACGGGATGCGCTGCATGATCGGATCGAAGAAGCCTTCCACAACCAACCGCTCCGCTTCGCGCTGCGGAATGCCGCGGGACTTGAGATAGAAGAGGGGTTCCTGTTCAAGTTTACCAACTGTCGCGCCATGCGTGCAACGGACATCGTCCGCAAGGATTTCCAAACCGGGGATCGAGTCCGCGCGCGCCTGATCGTCGAGAACGAGATTGCGATTGGCTTGATAACCGTCGGTCTTCTGCGCGCCTGGGGCGACGTAGATCATCCCCTGCCACACAGAACGGCTTTTTCCTCTCAGCGCGCCCTTGAACAGCAAATCGCTCGTGGTGTTGGGCGCAAGATGGTTTTGCTGGGTATCGTGGTCGAGATGCTGGGTTCCATCGGTAAAGTAGAAACCTGACATGCGCCCCTGCGCGCCTTCGCCAGCCAGATCGAGATCGGAAAAGTTTTTGGTCAGGCGGGAGCCAACAGCGCCGAATATCCAGTCGAGGCTGCCGCCGCGATCCACGCGGGCGCGTTCGTGCGAGAAGTTCCACACATGACGACCCCAAGACTGCAATTCGACAAAGCGCAGGTTGGCATCTTTGCCGACATAAATTTCAACGATGCCAGCATGCATGGCATGACCCGTTTCATCCGGTGACGCTGCTTCGTGGACGTAGGTCACAGACGCGCCATCTTCCACGTAGACGAGCAGATGCGAGAAGTGCGCGAGGTCTTCGCCCGGACCCCACAGCACGGAGTGAAGGGGCTGCTCCACCTGCGCGCCTTTAGGGACGTAGAGCAGAACGCCATTTTCAGAAAGCGCCAAAGCAAGCGCGGCAAATTTACCATCCCCCGGCTTGACGATCTGACCGATCAACTTCTTGAGCAGGTCAGCGTGATTCTTTTCGGCGGTGCGGAAGTCGGTGAAGACCACGCCTTTCTTGGAGAGGGATTCATCCAATTCCACTTTGGAGCCGCCAGGGAGCAGGGTGATCTGTCCGCCGTGCTGGTTGCCTGTCAACGGCTTTAGCAATTCTTCAGGGACAACGGGCAGGTCTTCGAACGCGCCCGCTTTGGGAAGTTTGAAATCAGGAGCGGGCAGCAAACGCAAATCGGTTCGACGCCAGGCTTCGAGCGCGGTGTCGGGGAGAGTCTGCTTGGAGAACACGTCCCAGGCTGAGGCGCGGAAAGAGGCGAGTCCGTTCGCGGAGGGAACGTCTGCTTGCGTGAATTTAAATTCCTTCGAGGCGGTCTCCGCGCGGCGTCCTCTTGATACGGTAACTTTTGGTTTCTCTTGCATAGTTAATCTCACTATGTCATTGCGAGGGCGATAGCCCGAAGCAATCTGTTTGCAAACGGGAGATTGCTTCGTCGGGGAAGAGCCCCCTCCTCGCAACGACATTAGCCTATCGAGCCTTCCATTTGAAGTTGAATCAGGCGGTTCATTTCCACCGCGTATTCCATCGGGAGTTCTTTGACGAGCGGTTCGATGAAGCCGGAGACGACCATGGTGGTGGCTTCTTCTTCGCTCAAACCACGCGACATGAGATAGAAGAGTTGCTCCTCACCCACTTTGCTGACCGAGGCTTCGTGACCGACGGTTACATCATCTTCGTCAATTTCAATATAAGGATAGGTGTCGGAGCGGGATTGCGGGTCGAGCAAAAGCGCATCGCAAACGACGTTGGACTTGACGCCTTTCGCGCCTTTGTGTACCTTGAGCAAGCCGCGATAAGATGCGCGCCCGCCCGCCTTGCTGATGGACTTGGATGTGATTTTGCTGGTGGTATTCGGAGCAAAATGCACCATCTTGGAACCCGCGTCTTGAATTTGACCCGTGCCTGCAAATGCCATCGAGAGCATTTCGCCGTGCGCGCCGGGTTCCATCAAATAGCAGGACGGGTATTTCATCGTAACCTTCGAGCCGAGGTTGGCATCCACCCATTCATGAGTGGCGTTTTTGTACACTTTGGCGCGCTGGGTCACAAGATTGTAAACATTGGTTGACCAGTTCTGGATGGTCGAATAGCGCGAACGGGCGCCCCTCTTGACAATGATCTCGATCACGCCGGAGTGGAACGAGTCGGTGGTGTATTGCGGCGCGGTACAGCCTTCCACATAGTGAACCGAGGCGTCTTCATCCACGATTATGAGCGTGCGTTCGAACTGACCCACATTGGCTGTGTTCAAACGGAAATACGCCTGCAAAGGCAAATCCACTTTGACGCCCTTCGGCACATACACGAACGAACCGCCAGACCAAACCGCGGAGTTAAGCGCGGCGAATTTATTATCTTCAATCGGAATGACCGTGCCGAAATATTCGCGGAACAGGTCGGGGTGCTGTTTCAAACCATCTTCAATGGAGAGGAAGATCACGCCTTGCTTTTCGAGATGTTCCTGAATGGAGTGATACACCATCTCCGATTCGTACTGCGCGCCCAAGCCTGCGAGGAACTTCTGCTCGGCTTCGGGGACGCCCAGTTTATCGAAGGTGCGCTTGATGTCATCGGGCACATCGTCCCATGATTTTTCGCTTTTCTCGGTCGGCTTGACGTAATAATAGATATTCTCGAGGTCGAGTTCTTTCAGCTCGGGTCCCCAATTGGGCATGGGGCGTTTCATGAAATGGTCGAGCGCCTTGAGGCGAAACTCGAGCATCCACTGCGGCTCGCCCTTCATGCGTGAAATATTTTCAACCACTTCGCGGCTCAAGCCTTTTTCGGACTTGAAGGTGTAGTTGTCGTCGCGGTCGTGAAAACCGTATTTATAATCACCAATTTCTTCGAGGATCTTGGTGTCGTCAGTTTTTGTCTCTTCAGCCATTTAAAACTCCTATAACCACTAAAGGGCTAGGCAGCGGATTCTTCGCCTTCGACCACTGTTTCATATTTTTCGCGCACCCAGTCATAGCCGTGTTCTTCGAGGTGCAAGGCAAGGTCGGGACCGCCGGATTCGACGATCTGCCCGTTCATCATCACGTGAACGAAGTGCGGCTTGATGTAGTTCAACAGGCGTTGATAATGTGTGATGACCAGCACGCCAAGTTCGGGTCCGGCAAGAGCGTTGACGCCTTCCGAGACGACGCGCAGCGCATCGATATCCAGACCTGAATCTGTTTCGTCCAAAATGGCAATTTCCGGTCTGAGGGTTGCCATCTGCAATATCTCGGCGCGTTTCTTCTCGCCGCCGGAGAAACCATCGTTGAGGTAGCGCCCCGCAAAGGCATGATCCATCTTGAGCGTACCCATTTTTTCCTTCAACATCTTGCGGAATTCGGGAATGGGCATACCCTTGTCTTCCGGGTTTGCGGCGCGGCGGCGGGCGTTGATTGCCGAGCGCAGGAAGTTCGCCACTGTCACGCCGGGGATGGCGACAGGATATTGGAAGGCAAGAAAAATTCCCTCGCGGGAACGTTCGTCGGGTTCGAGTTCGAGGACGTTCCTGCCCTTGAAGAGTATCTCACCCTCTGTAACAGTGTAATTGGGGTGCCCCATCAACGTATACGCAAGCGTGGATTTTCCCGTGCCGTTCGGTCCCATTATGGCGTGAATTTCGCCCTGTTTGATGGTGAGGGAAAGCCCCTTAAGGATTTCCTTATCCTCGATGCTGACGTGCAGATTCTTGATTTCAAGTTGCGACATTCTGATATTGCTCCTCGGAAAATGACCGCTTAAACGGTATTTTGTAAACCATTTCTGGCGTTTTTATTGAATTCGCGTCATTATAGCAGGGTCAGGTGAAATTGTCAAATATTTATGATATTTTTCTAGTATATTCGACACAGAAAGGAAGTTTTGGTAGTGGCTCAAGCAAATGGTTACGGTCTGGATATTCACCGCAGAGGCGCGGAGTTCGCAGAGTTTTTAAGGTTTTTCTCCGCGTTCCCTGCGGCTCTGCGGTAAAAAATAACCAGCATCATTTACGCAAGCCCAAGACCGAAGTTTTTATATCAAATTCATGCCATACACAAAAAATCATGGCGGGTGAACCTATAATGTAAGGGGTATTAGGAGCGCAACGATGAGAATTCGCATAATACTTTCAGCTTTGCTGCTTGGGCTTATTTCCGTATCCATCCAAAGCCCATCTGCAAATGCCCAAAGTGACCGTGTCATTTTTGCCGTCATTGGCGACTATGGACTTGCGGGTCAAGCCGAAGCGGATGTGGCAAATCTGGTCAAAAGCTGGAACCCGGATTTCATTGTCACGACGGGAGACAACAACTATCCAGACGGCACTTCAGAGGTCATAGATCAAAATATCGGGCAGTATTATCACGAGTACATTTTTCCTTACAAAGGAACGTATGGAAGCGGGGGGACAACAAAAAGATTCTTCCCAAGCATCGGGAATCATGATTGGGGCGTCAATTCGGGAAAAGCGTTCTTCGATTATTTCAGCATTCGCAATCAACAATCTTTTTATGAATTTGTCCAAGGACCCGTTCATTTCTTTATTCTAAACAGCAACCGGGAGGAACCAGACGGCGTCAGCCCCACATCACCGCAGGGAAAGTGGTTGAAAAAAAGCCTGGCAGCATCCACGTCAGTATTTAACGTGGTTGTCTTCCATCACCCGCCTTACTCATCCGGGAGACATGGGTCGAACATCTACATGCAGTGGCCCTTCAAGGAATGGGGCGCAGACGTCGTGCTTTCAGGTCACGATCATACCTATGAAAGGCTTGTCGTTAATGGAATGCCATATTTCGTCAACGGGATCGGGGGTGCGGAGCTATATTATTTCAACCCGCCTCTGCCGGAAAGCCAGTCGCGCTTCAACCAGGATTTTGGCGCGATGCGCGTGGAGGCGACCAGCGCGTATATGAAATTCCAAACGATCACTCGCGCAGGGTTATTGGTGGACGAATACACAATCGGGCAAAATATCCCCATTGTTACAGCGATTACCGCAATCAACCAATCCCCTACAAACGCAAGTGTTCTCAATTTTCAGGTCAGTTTTTCGGAATCCGTGACAGGCGTCGATGCTTCCGACTTCACTCTCTCGACGAATCTCAATGGAGCAGCAATTGAAAATGTCAACGGTTCTGGAAACACATACACGGTTTCAGTCTCGTCCGGCAATGGCGACGGGGCGCTCCGCCTCGACCTGACCGACAACGACTCCATTATGAACAGTCTGGGAAACAGCCTTGGCGGACCAGGCGTTGGCAATGGGTCGTTCACAGACGGTCAAACGTATGTTGTAGACAAAACTCCGCCGAGCATCGTCTCCATTACGCGGAACAATCCAAATCCCACGAACGCATCCAATGTGGAGTTTGCCGTTATTTTTTCCGAGCCTGTAAATGGCGTGGACCTTGCAGATTTTGGTTTGGCAACCAGCACAGGCGCTCAAATCACCCACATTACCGGCTCTGGAAATTTGTATCTTGTCTCTGTACTGACGGGTACTGGCGACGATGCTTTGCGCCTTGATTTCATGGACAACGACAGCGTTGTAGACCTGGCGGGCAACGCCACAAACGCGGGCTTTTCCAACGGTGAAACCTACGCAATTGACCGAAGCATACCGCACGTAACATCCATTGTGCGCGCGGATCAAGGCAACGCCTCCAGCGTGGATTTCACTGTCAGTTTTTCAGAAGCAGTGAGCGGCGTGGATGGAAGCGACTTTTTCGTATCCACAATAAACGGGGCGACCATTGCAAATGTGAGCGGCTCCGGCGATACTTATACAGTCTCTTTGTCTCTGAACCCTGGAAACGACGTCGTCAAACTTGATTTAATAGACGATGACAGCATCGTTGACGACGCTGACAACAGGCTTGGAGGCATGGGAGCCGGCAATGGAAATTTCACAAACGGGGAGGTGATTTCCATCAGTCAATATGCGCCCAGCGCAACGTCCATCTTGCGCGCCGGATCAACCCCCACCAATGCAGCCAGCGTGGATTTCATCGTCACATTCTCAGAACCCGTGAACGGTGTGGACACGACAGATTTTGTCATCACAGGCGGAACAAATGCTTTCATTCTCAAGATCGATAATGTGAATCCTTTTTATGTCGTTACTGTGGATACAGGTTTGAGCGAAGGCAATCTCAAACTGGATTTGGTGGACGACGATAGCATCCGAAACTTAAATGGTATCAGCCTTGGCGGCGAAGGCTTGGGGAATGCAAATTTCACGAACGGGGAATCTTTTTTGATGGATAGAACTCCCCCAAGAATCACATCCATCACACGCGCAGGCAGAAACCCAGCCATTGACCCCAGCGTGGATTTTATCGTCACATTTTCCGAGCCGGTTTCCGGTCTTGATGCTTCTGATTTTGTTGTAACAACATCCAACCTTAAAGCCTTTATCATAAACCTTCAAAATGCGAATCCGTTCCATGTGGTTTCTGTAAATGGCGGCGCGGGCTCGGGCGCAATTCGCCTCGACTTGATTGACGATCTCAGCATTACCGATCTGGCGGGGAATCATCTGAACAATGGAAGCGGAAATGGCAACTTCACCACAGGCGAATCATTTACAATCGCAAAAATTCCGGTCAATTTCCCCGCGCCGGTCATATTGAATTCGAATCGCTACACGCTGATAAACAATCCCACCCCTTCTTTTTCATGGAATTCGATTCGCAACGCCCGCGCATACGAACTCTTCCTTGCGCTGGACCCTGGCTTCAGTCAAATCATCCTTACTCAAACCGTTGATAAAACCAGTTTCACGCCAAACATGCCGTTAAACGACGGCACGTATTATCTGCAAGTGCGAGCCTATAACATTGACCTCAACCCGGGAAAGTTCAGCAAGCCATTTACATTCATATTGGACACCACGCCTCCTCCCCCGCCGACGCTGGTCAGCCCGCCCAATCAATCCGCTTCCCCGAATCGGCCTCTCCTGCAATGGCAGTCGCTCGGCAGACAGGTGCAGTACGAGGTGCAACTCGATAACGATCCAGGGTTTTCCAATCCCAAATTCAAGAGCGTGACTACAAAAACATCCATCCGAACCGGACTTCTTTCACGGGACGCCACTTACTACTGGCGCATGCGAGCAAAGGATAAAGCCGGAAATTGGGGCGAATGGTCGGAAAGTTTTGTGTTTTCCATGCCGTGATACGACTCAAACACCGTCAACATATCGGGGCAATCATCTAATAAATATTTATGATATTTATCTAATATATTGACATTCTCCCCTCACTTGGTTATACTCCCCGCCATGAACTCCACGCGAGACAAAATCCTGCAAACCCTGCTGAAAAAGCCGCGCTCCACCATCAATGACCTAGCGGAAGCCGTCGGCATCAACCCAATTTCCGTGCGCCATCACCTGACGAACCTTCAAATGGAGGGATTGGTCGAATCGCAGGAGGAGCGGCATGGTGTGGGACGTCCGCGTCTGGTGTACATACTCACGGATGAGGGGATGGAACGCTTTCCCACACGTTACCTGCGCCTCGCCACCCGCCTCATCGCTCAGATGAAAGATTCCATGCCGCAGCCGATGGTGAGTAAGATGTTCGGTCAGATCGCGGAAGACCTTGCCAGCGAGTACGCCAAAGACATCAAGGGATTGAGTATGGAGGAGCGTCTTGACCTCGTCAAGAGTCTACTGGCGCAGGAAGGCTTTACTGTGGAGTGGGAGAAGAAAAACGGACAGTACGAGATCCATGAAATTTCATGCCCGTACTACCAGATCGGCATTACCCACCCTGAAGTCTGCACCATGGACCAGACACTGATCTCGAAAATGCTTGCCCTGCCTGCGAACAAAGTTCAGTGCATTCTGGACGGCAACGCGCATTGCGTCTATGTCGTCCAGCCAGCGATCAAGGCAAAATAAACAAAAAGAGGAAATATGAGCGACTCTGAAATCAAAGAAATTCAGTGGACTATCCACACCACGCACCCCGAAATGGTCAAACCCGCCCGTGAAAAATTGTCGGAAGTGGTGGACCCCGAAATTGGAATGAACATCATCCAGCTGGGTCTGGTGCGCGATATTGAGATCGAAAACAACATCGCCCGTTTGAAGATGATCCTCACCACGCCATTCTGTCCTTACGGTCCCGCCATGATCGAGATGACCAAAGCCAAAGCCACCGAAGGGCTGAACATGCCCGTCACCGTGGAAATGGGTATGGATATGTGGGATTTCTCCATGATGGAAGACCCCTCCGCGCTGGACTGGGGAATGTACGCATAGTAGTTTGGTAGTTGGTTAGCTTGGTAGTCGAAAAGACGCCATCCATTTCGGATCGGCGTCTTTTTTTATCTTTCCACTCCCCGCCAGTTACCCATCATCTTTTCTTCAAGTGCATTACATGCGGCTGTTCGCCTTCCGCAAACCCCGAAATAATGACCAGGGCGGTAACCACATTGGCGCCAGGATTGCGCCAGCGATGCCGTAATTTGGAGGCGAACAACAGGCTGTCTCCCGCCTCCAAATGAAACAACTCCTTTTCGACAAAATAATCCAACTGCCCGCGCAGGCACAGCACAAATTCATGCCCCGAATGGACAATGTTATTCGGACCGCACGAAGCCCCGCTTTCCAGCGTCAACATGAACGGCTCCACCCTTCCCACAAACTGTTCCCCGCCGAGCGCCTCGAAAACGCCCCGCGTAAACGACAAACGGGTGCGCTCATCGTGTTTCAAAAAAATCACCTGCCGTTTTTCGTTTTCAGTGCCGAAAAACGCGGTGATCGAAACGCCCAATGCGTCTGCCAATTTATACAACGTGCTGACCGAAGGCGACGTCTTGCCGCGCTCGATCATCGAAAGCGCGTTTGCAGAAAGTCCGCTTCTGGCGGCAAGCGCCCGCATCGAAATCCCCTGCGCCTCCCGCAGTTCCCGCAAACGTGTTGAAACATCCACAGACATTGCCTCTCTTTGAAATGTATCCATAAATATCTCCACTAAAAAGCGAACGAACGGCTTTTCGAAACGCTGAAATCTCCCCAAAATTATACCCCCAAATTAATGTGACATTAAACAAAAATTAATGTGACACATCACACTATTGTACAATCTTTCACAAGATTATCATCAACGCATAAATATTCGTTTATTCGCATATAAGCAGGTAACTTATGGTCAATGCAACCCTTCAACAGGAAATCACCCAACTGGAAGCCAATTTCTGCGCCGCGCTTTCCGACCCCAACCGCCTCCTCATCCTCTACGCGCTTCATGACGGACCGCGCAACGTCACCGACCTTGCAAACGAACTTGGGATCAACCAGCCCACCACATCGAGGCATCTCAAGATTCTGCGCGAACGCGGGCTTGTAAACGCGGTCCGCAGCGGCACCACCATCACCTACCACCTTTTCGACACAAGGCTTATCCAGGCGCTTGACATCATGCGAAGCATCATGCGCGACCGCCTCGCATATCAAACGAACCTGATCAATGAAACGACACAGGAGAATGTATGAAACAACGCTTCCCCACCTGGACCCTGGGGCTGATCGGCATCATATTGCTGATTCTCATCCCGGTCTTCTACTTTCTTCCCCGTTCCGAGGCAAAGAATAACCCCGCAGGCTACCTGCCCGCCAAAGCCGTCCACGTAGATCACACGGACATCATCAACGGCGAATTCACCACCGGGCAGGAGGTCACCCGCGCCTGCCTTGAGTGCCACGAAGACGCCGCCGCGCAAGTGATGGCAACCACCCATTGGACGTGGGAATCGAAAGAATTCGACGTCCCCTGGCGCGACGAGCCTGTCACCATCGGCAAAGCCAACCAGATCAACAACTTCTGCATCAGCTCGCAGGGCAATCAAAAGAGATGTATGACCTGCCATGTCGGGTATGGATGGGAAGAATATGAAGAATATGATTACACCGTTCAGGAAAACGTGGACTGCCTTGCCTGCCATGCGGACATGAGCGCATACGCAAAGGGCGAATACGGCGAACCCGCTGAAGGCGTGGACTTGCTCGCCGCAGCGCAAAGCGTCCGCGCTCCCTCGCGCGACAACTGTGGAACCTGTCACTTCGACGGCGGCGGCGGCAACGGCGTCAAACACGGCGACCTCGACGAAAGCCTGTACTTCCCAAGTGAATCGCTCGACGTCCACATGGGCGGCAAATTGGACATGCTATGCACCGACTGCCACTGGACCGAAAACCACCAGATCCTCGGGCGCATGTTGACCGACAACTACACCATTGACCCGCAGGAACAAGTCTCCTGCGAGCAATGCCACGTAGACCAACAACACGGCGACGAACGGATCGATATCCACCTCGCGGCAGTCGCCTGCCAAACCTGCCACATCCCCGCGCTCGCGCTCGAAGATCCCACCAAAACCTATTGGGACTGGTCGCAGGCGGGTCAGGAAGGACGCGAGGACGATCACTTCACCTACCTCAAGATCAAGGGTGAGTTCACCTACGATAAAAACTTCGCGCCGACCTATCTCTGGTTCAACGGGAATAACGAATACCGCTACCTGCTCGGCGACCCCGTCAACGAGAACGGCGTGACCTATATCAACAAACCCGCCGGGAGTATCACAGACCAGAACGCGAAAATCTTCCCTTTCAAATTACACGTCGCAAA
Source organism: Anaerolineales bacterium (assembly GCA_020060625.1). GTDB lineage: Bacteria > Chloroflexota > Anaerolineae > Anaerolineales > Villigracilaceae > Villigracilis. Next base: position 23,390 of record JAGUZU010000074.1, read on the forward strand.
ACAACCCTACGACACAAACTACAACTACCTGCTCGCCCCCATCACTGCCGGCGAGGACGGCTACTGGACCACCTTCGATTGGGAGAGCGGTTTCCAACTCGCACAGGAACGCATGGGCTTGCCCTACAGCGGTCAATACGGCTTCGCCACCACCTACATGTACTGGCCCACCACCCACATGGTGCAATCCGCCGACAAAGCCCTGCAATGCGACTCTTGCCACGGCAAAGAAGGACGCATGGACTGGGAAGCGCTCGGCTACCCCGGCGACCCCATCGAATGGGGCGGGAGGAAATAACATGAAACGCTACACACTGCTGACACTTATCGGATTGACCATCCTGGCTCTTGCCATCGGAATTGGAACGGCTCTCGCCGCGCCGACGCCTGCCCCAACCACCCAGGCTTCCGTCCTACACCCGAACTTCATCCTGCTCGATGCCAACGGCGCGAACGTGCTGGAAAGCGGAAACACAGTCTCCACGATGCAAACCTGCGGACAATGCCACGACACAACCTTCATCGCCGAACATGCCTTCCACTCCGACCTCGGATTGAACGTCTACGACGCAAACGCAGAATCATTCAATACCAGCAACGGTCTCTTCGGCGAGTGGGACCCGATCACCTATCGCTTCCTTTCGCCCGCCAACGACGAACGACTCGACCTCGGCACCGCCGAATGGTTAATGCTGAACGGCGCGCGCGTCGTCGGCGGCGGACCAGCCACAACGTCGCGTGGAGGCGAAGCGCTCGCCGATCTCCCTGCCAGCAAATCCAATCCCGAAACCGCGATCTTGAACGAAGATGGAAGCGTCTCGACGTGGGACTGGGAAAAATCAGGCACGATGGAAATGAACTGCTTCCTGTGCCATCTCGAAAGTCCGAATAATGAAGCGCGGGTGAAGGCAATCCAGGCGGGTGAATTTGGGAACGCCAATACCGCCACCCTGCTCGGTCTGAACGTCGTCGGCAAGAATAGCGAAGGCTGGTCATGGAATGCGGACGCCTTCAACGAACTTGGCGAGATCAAAAGCGAAATCCTTCGCATTCAAGACCCAACAAATTCGAATTGCGCGGCGTGCCATGGCGAAGTCCACGCAGATGCCACACCCCTCACAATTGACGCTTGCGATTTCGATTATCCGCAAACCGCCACAACGGGGCAGGTCATTTCCGCGCAGCGCATCAACCAATCGGGCTTGAACCTGGCGGGCAAAAACGACCTCACCCGCCCATGGGATATTCACGCGCAGCGCCAGTTGGAATGCACAGACTGTCACTTCGCGCCCAACAATCCCGCGCACGTTCTTGAAGCGCAGGAATCCAACCCCAGCCACCTGCTCTACGACCCGCGCAAACTGGAGATCGACGAATACCTCGAACGCCCCGACCATAATTTCGCGCGCGGCGCGAGCGCCCAATTCAACGTCGCGCCCGAGCTCAAAAGCACCATGCGCCGCTGCGAATCCTGTCACGACACGAACAAGTCGCACGCGGGCTGGCTCCCCTACAATGACCGTCACATGCAGGTGATCGCCTGTGAGACCTGCCACGTCCCGCAAATGTACGCCCCGGCTTACTCCACCATCGACTGGACTGTCGTACGCATTGACGGCTCCGCCCGCACCGAATGCCGCGGCATCGAAGGGTCAGATACCGCCACCGACCTTGTCACCGGCTATCAGGCTGTGTTGATGCAGCGCACCGATATTGTGGATGGAAAAACCCTGTTCGCGCCATACAACTTGATCACTTCGTTCTATTGGGTTTATGAAGACGCGAACGGCAGCCAGCGCCCGGTTCGTCAAGCGGACCTGGAAGCTGCGTACCTCACGAATGGCAAATACTCCGCCGACGTGCTTTCCGCCCTCGACGAAAACGGCGACGGCAAACTCTCCGAAGACGAATTGACCCTGGATACTGAATCCAAACAACAGTTGATCGCGGGAAAACTTGAAGCGCTGGGGTTGAGCAATGTCCGCATCGAGGGACAGGTACAGCCCTACTCGATCAACCACAACGTCGTGGATAGCAAATCCGCTACGCGGGACTGCGCGGCTTGCCACAATGCCGAATCGCGCGTCACCGCCCCGATCCTGCTGGCAAGCTCCGCCCCCGCCGGCGTAACCCCCGAATTTGTTTCGGATGTCAATGTGACGGCAACCGGAAGCATTGTCAACGAAGGCGGCGCGTTGTATTACAACCCCGTCAACGAAAACGATAAGACCTACATCTTCGGGCATAACCGCGTTCCATGGATCGACTGGGGCGGCGCGCTGCTCTTCGTCGGCACGCTCATGGGAGTGGCGGGACACGCCACCATCCGGTTTGTTGTGGCGCGCAGGCGTAACAGGCAAACAACCGCAACGAAACCCGTTTATATGTATGAAGCCTACGAGCGGTTCTGGCACTGGCTTCAAACCGTCGCCATCGTCATATTGTTGACGACAGGGTTGATCATCCATCGCCCCGATCTGTTTGGCGCCTTCTCCTTCCGTAACATTGTCACCGTTCACAACGTACTGGCTGCCCTGCTTGCCATCAACGCCCTGGTCTCGATCCTCTGGCACGTCATCAGCGGCGAAATCCAGCAATACATCCCGCACCCTTACGGCTTCATCGACCAGATGATCGCGCAAGCCAAATACTACATCCAGGGCATCTTCAACCAGGAGCCTCACCCATTCCACAAATCCAAACAGCGGAAGTTCAACCCGCTGCAAATGGTGACGTACATCGGCTTGCTGGGCGTCCTGCTTCCCCTGCAAGGGCTCACCGGCATGATGATGTGGCTGGTGCAGAAAGTTCCGGCTATTCAGGACTGGTTTGGCGGGCTGCCCTTCCTCGCCCCCATGCACACGCTGATGGCATGGCTCTTCGCATCCTTCATCGTGGCGCACGTCTATCTGACCACCACTGGAGCGACCCCGCTCGAAGCCATGCGCGGCATGATTACGGGCTGGGAGGAAGTTGAAGTATCAGAACACGACTCCGAGGTCAGGAAAAAAGAAGCGAAGAAAGAGTCAAAGAAGAAATAGGAACAGGTCATTCGTGGAGGGCGGCGAATCGCCCTCCACGAATGAAATCCAAGGAGTATGAAATGACTGCTCAAACAAAGAAATCCATTTTCAACCGCCCCGAAAAATCTTATGTGCATCCGTACTTCGGCGGTATCGTGCTTGGAATCGTCCTCTTCCTCGCCTTTTTCCTGACAGGCAATGGGCTTGGTTCTTCAGGCGCGACCAGCCGCATCGACGCATGGATCGCGGACGCCATCTCCCCATCCCACGTGGATAACAATCCCTATCTATTGAAAATGGCGGGCGGAGACAAGAATCCTCTGGATGATTGGATCGTGCCGGTCTTCTTCGGCGCGCTGCTCGGCGGCTTCGTCTCGGGCTTTTTCAACGGACGCCTCAAATTCACGACCACCAAAGGACCGCACATCTCGAACCGCGCCCGCTGGTTGGTGGCATTCCTCGGCGGCGTGATCTTTCTCTACGGCGCGCGCATGGCGCGGGGATGCACCTCCGGGCAGGCGCTTTCGGGTGGCGCCACCCTCTCCGCAGGCTCATGGGTGGTCATGTTTGCCATCTTCGGTGGCGCGTATGGAATGGCGTATTTTGTAAGGAAATTGTGGAATTAATGTCATTGTGAGGAGCGGAGCGACGAAGCAATCTCCCCTTACATGAGATTGCTTCGGGCGGACGAACACCGCCCTCGCAATGACATAGGAGACTCTCATGAACTTTCCCCTCCCTGAATTCATCGTGGTCAGCGCAGCCAACCCGTGGACGTACGTGCTCTTTGGCGCAATCGGCTTTGCGTTCGGCTACGTGCTTGAAATGTCCGGGTTTGGCGATTCACGGAAACTCGCCGCGCAATTCTATTTTACCGAAATGACCGTGCTTAAAGTGATGTTCACCGCCATCGTCACCGCCATGGTATTGACCTTCGGCGCGGTTGGTCTTGGCTTGCTGGATTTCGGTCAGGTGTGGGTCAACCCCACTTATCTTTGGTCGGGTATTCTCGGCGGGCTGATCATGGGCGTCGGCTTCATCGTCGGCGGGTTCTGCCCCACCACCTCGCTTGCTTCCGCCTCCACCGGCAAGATCGACGGCATGTTCTTCATGCTTGGCGGTTTCGTCGGCGCGGCTCTCTTTGCGGAAACCGAGAAGTTCTTCACGCACTGGTATAACAACGCGGGCTATTACGGGCGCGTCACACTGGATCAGGTCTTCAACCTGCCCATCGGCGTGGTGGTTCTGCTCGTCGTGCTGATGGCGCTCTTCATGTTCTGGGGCGCGGAGCAGCTCGAACGCATCTTTGGCAAAAAAGACTTGAGCAAGGAACCGAAACTTCGCATCGCGGGCGCGGGCGTCCTGTTCGCCGCGGCGCTGGCAGTCGTCTTCATCGGTTCGCCCAGCCTCGAGGATAGATATGACAAACTCACCTTCACCCGCACGGAGACCATCGAGCAGGTGGACGCAGATCCCATTGTCAACACCCACACATACACCGCGGACGATATGATCGAGAACCGCCTTGTTTTCGTCTCGCCTGCGGAAGCGTTCAAGGCAAAATACAACCAGGGAATGAAGCCGATTTACATCGATGTGCGCTCCGAAGCGGATTACAACCTGTATCACATCGAAGATGCTGTAAACGTTCCGCTCGACCGGCTCGAAGAAGTGATACCGATCTTATTGAGCGAGCCGCCCGCCAACAGCGTCTTCATTGTGATGAGCAACGACGAAGCCGCCGCCATCGAAGCCTGGAAACATCTCGTCGCATCGAGTGTGGCGAATTCCTACATCCTCGAAGGCGGGGTCAACAACTGGATTGCGTTCTTCGGCAAGGATGACAAGACGATTCGTCCCAACCCGAATGCTGGTGACGACGAATTGGGCTTCATCTTCCCCGCTGCGTTGGGCAGCCGCTACGAATCCTGCTCGCCCAGCCCCATCGAATACGAGCATTTGGAATTCGAGGCAAAGATCCAATTGCAGTTGAAACGCGATAAGAGCGGCGGAGGATGCGGGTAGGGCAAACCGTCAGAAAACAGGAACAAATTTCGGCAAGGCTTCCGAGGCGTATTCTTGGAAGCCTTTTTTCTTCGCTTTTTTCGTTCAAATCCATCGGGTATACTTGTCAAAACAAATCAAACAAGGAGGTTCAATGCAGATGAGGCGATTTCACCTCACGGTAAAAATCACACTGACGGCAATAATGTTCCTCGCTGCCTGCGCGCCCAAACCAGAGCCTGCACCCGCTGTGGATACAGTCGGCACGATGGCGGCGGAACTCGCATCTGCCATGCTCACACAGACTGCCGCAGCGGCATCCCCCACGCCCGAGCCGCCCACCATCACCCCTACCCCTGCCATAACAGACACCCCCACCCCCGAGCCAACTCCAGAAGCAACCAGCATTCCAGTCGTTGTAGGAAACTCGCCCTGTTATATGGGACCGGGCAACAACTATCCCCTCGTCAGCAACATCACGGACACAAAGGAAGTGACGCTGATCGGCATCAGCAATGTGCCAGGCTGGTATGTGATCGAAAATCCATATTTCGGCTCGCAATGCTGGATCAGCGCGGAACATCTAAAGATTGAAAGTGATTTTGATGTTACCGCATATCCCACAGTCACCCGTTAGACACAGGAACATAAATCATGCAAGTTGTCACCTGTAAAAAGGAATTCGCTACCGTACAAATGCCGAAAGGCAACCGCCAAGAACGCCAAGAAAAACAGCCAAAAGCCTTGAATCTTGGCGACCTCGGCGTTAAAAAATGAAAAATGTACGATAGAGAAAAAAGGAATAGGGAATTCGACCATTTTGAACCGCCGAGACGCAGAGGTCGCGGAGTTTTTCATGAATTTCTCTGCGTTCTCCGCGACTCTGCGGTGAAAATTGGATAAGGTAGCAACTTGGGTTAAATCAGAAAGGAAACTTCCATGAACGAGCAGTATCAATCACCTCAACCCATCCTGCCCACCAGCACGCTTGCGACCATCAGCATGATCGCGGGGATATTGGGCTTTGTCGCATTTCCGGTCATCGGAAGCATCGTCGCCATTTGGACGGGATATGAAGCGCGCAAGGAAACCCGCGCCGTTCCCCCGGTGGCAGGAGGCGATGGAATGGCATCCGCGGGCATCGTGATGGGATGGATACAGATCGGGCTGGCCGTCATTGGCTTGTGTTGTTTTGCGCTTTATTTCGTCTTCATTGCAGGGGCGGTTGGCATATCACTAAATCAGTAAAATACTTGTAAGCCAAAACCCGCCGCAGGTAGCCCAAATGGGTGAAGGACATTTTCCGCGCGAATGAATAGAATAGACGGAACAGGTTGCCCATGACCACAATCCGTACGCCTGCAAGGATCATCCCGCGCGCCTTCCCCGGCATCAAGCCGGATGAAGTGCAGGAGATCATCATCAACAGTCAAATCAAGACCCACCCTGCCGGGACCGTGCTGTGCAGGGAGGATGCCGTCGAGCATACCTTTTACATGATCCTCGAAGGGGATTTCGAGGTCACCAAAATCATCAACAATTCGGAAAAAAGACTGTTAAAAACATTGTCGGCGGGAGATTTCTTCGGCGAGATGGCGCTCATCCATAATGCGCCCCGCGCCGCAACGGTGGCGTCCCTGACGAATGCTGTCGTCCTGGAACTCAGCAAGGACGGCTTTGACCGCGTCCTGAAGCGCAGCCCCAGCGTGGCAATGGCAATGGTTGGAGAGATCAGCAACCGGTTAAGACAGAACGACCAGCTTGCCATCGAAGACCTGCGCCTGCGCGCCGCCGAACTCGCGGACGCGTATCAAAAACTCGCCGAACAGGACTTGGCGAGAAGGGAATTCCTATCCAACATCGCCCACGAACTGCGAACCCCCCTGATGATCGCAAGCGGCTACCTGCACGCGCTGAAGAAGGGGATGCTTTCCGGCGAACAACTCGATGCGTCCATCGAGACGATCAGACGAAACGTAGACCAGATCGTCAACCTGACGAACGACATCCTTTTCCTTCAGGAAATGGAACTCGTCCTGCCGGATTTTCAACAGGTGGACATGGTGACAGTCGTCGAGAACGTCATCACAAAATACAAAAAGAAGGCGAAGGAACGGGGTATTTCACTGACGTTAAAAGGCGGCTCGCGCATGCCTCCCGTTCAGGGAGATGAATCGTCGCTCGAACGCGCCGTCACAGCGCTGGTGGACAATGCCATTAAATTCAGTCCGCCAAAAGGCGAGGTTGAAATTCGCTTTGCCGAGCAGGACAATCATCTGACGATCCGTGTTTCAGACAACGGCATCGGCATAGACCCGGAGATACGTCCGCGCATCTTCGACCGCTTCTTCCACCTCGAAAAAAGCGGCGATGAATTATACGGAGGATTGGGCATTGGGCTTTCGATCACAAGGCAGGTTATTCAACAGCATCGCGGCACGCTGGATGTCCAAAGCGAACCCGGAAAGGGAAGCACATTCACCATTTCACTGCTAAAGTGGAAATAAAATCTTTGGATCACACAAGACGAATCGGGCTTCCCTCCACGTCCGATTCGCCTTTATTAAAAGGACCCGCCCATGATGAATAGAACAAAAACCGCCCTCGTCGCCGCCTTCATATTGGTCATCACTTCGGCATGCAGCGCCGGAGGCGGCGTTGGCGCGCCGGAAACTTCCCCGCTGCCCAAAGAATCGCAGTCTCAGCCTCCTGCTTCGCAGGGTGACCCAAACATCCCAGCCACTGGCGGATTATGCGGCAACGACCTGTATCCAATCAAACAAGGCGCCACATGGACCTATTCCAGCACGGGCGGACCGGGCGGAGATTTTATTTATACAGATACGATCACCGCAATGCGCCCGGACGGCTTCACCTTGTCCACGCAATTTTCAGAACTTGCCCGCACACAGGAATGGTCCTGCGAAACCGACGGATTGAAGGCGCTCGAACTCGGCAACAGCGGAGCCACTGCAAGCATCTCCGCGCAGGGCATGACGGCTGAATTCACCACCTCGGATGTAAGCGGCATCAGCCTGCCCCGGGAAGTCCAGCCGGGAATGCAATGGCAGTACAGCCTCGCCATGCAGGGCGTCCTGGCAATGCCCGGCGACCAACAAGCGCAGTCCACCGGAACGTACTCCGTCACCATGCAGGAAATGGGTCGCGAAACCATCACCGTGCCGGCTGGCGCGTTCGAAGCGGTCAAAATCCAAACGAACTACAACATCCAAGTCGCGGCGGAATTTCAAGGGATTCAAGTGCCGATCACCGTCAGCGGCTCCAGCATTGTCTGGTACGCATCCGGCATCGGCTACATAAAATCCATCGAAAACAGCGACTTCGGCGACGCGCCCTACACCGTCACCACGGAACTGCTCTCCTATTCCATCCCCTGAGTTATGCTTCAAAAACCACTTTTAGGTTTCCGTCTTCGTAATAAGACCTCGCCGAAAAAGGCGGATCGCCCCGATTCGTTTTATGGATTCGCTCAAGCAGGATCGGCAGATCCTCCACAACCGGAAGACGACCCACCGCTTCCATCTTGACCCATTCAACTGTTCCTTCTTTCGACGCCTTTATCTCGCCCCGAACATTTTCCCCGCACACCACGAACAGACAGATTCCCACCTCCCCCGCATCCACGATCACCGTGCCGCACAACCACAGATCCGCGGTGATGCCCGCCTCCTCGAGCAATTCACGCCCCGCCGCAGACAACACATCCTCCCCCCGCTCCACGTGACCCCCCAAGCCGTTATATTTGTCCGCCCACAAACGCTTCGTCGGCGCGCCCTTGATCAACAAATACTCATCTCCCCGGCGAAGAAAGATCGCCGTGCGCGGAATGAGCATATATCGGTCTTTCGTTATTCCCTGATCGGATCGAGGCATCATCCCCCCCACACCGCTTGGACCAACTCCGGCAGGATTTCGCCCGACTTGCCGTGAAAAGCAAAATCCACTTTCGGGGTGAGCGGCGTTGGTTCGGCGTTGATCTCCACGACAATGGAGCCGTTGTTTCGCGCGGCGTGCGCCAGCGACGCGGCAGGTTGAACGACGCCAGACGTGCCAATCGAAAAGAAGACCTGGCAGGAACGGGCGGCAAGCACAGAGGATTCCAATTCCGCGCGCGGAAGCGATTCCCCGAACCAGACGACATCCGGGCGGAGCAGTCCGCCGCATTGTTCGCAAACCGGCACGGATTCGGTGTCGTCGCCCCATGTTTCTGCGAACATATCGCAGTGCGCGCAGCGAACGCGCTGGATATTTCCATGCAGTTCAAGCACATTTTTACTTCCCGCAAAGCGATGCAATCCGTCCACGTTTTGGGTGACGAGCGTGAAGTCGGGGATTTTCGATTCCATTTCCACCAGCGCATAATGTCCTGGATTCGGGCGCACGCCTTTGACGGCTTCGCGCCGCCACGCGTACCAATCCCAGACCAGTTTGGGGTCGCGGGCAAAGGCTTCGGGCGAGGCTAAATCTTCTGGTTTGTACCGCGCCCAAAGTCCGGTTTGAGCGTCGCGGAAGGTGCGAAGCCCGCTCTCCTGCGAGACTCCAGCCCCGGTCAAGACAACGAGGCGCGTGGTGGACGTCAACAGACGAATGAGTTCGGGAGGGAAGTCCATTGGATTTTACGGGGTTGTCGTGGGGACGCATTCGCGCATCGCGAGCTTTTCCTTGAAGATGTCGGTGCGCCCCACTTCGCGCCCAGCCTGGTTCGTCGCCACGAGCTGATACTCCACCCAGGCGGTTTGAAAATAAACCTCCTCCAGGATGTCGCTGGAATGGAGATCGTAAAAATACGTGCCCGCGCCGATGGCTTGCATGGGGATGCTCGTCCATTTTCCGTAGCGCTCCGCGCGCATACTTTTAAAACGGGCAAAGAGCAAAACGTATTTCGTTTTGATGGGGTTGGCAGCCTGCACCGTGAATTCAACCGAAGACGGCTCGCATTTCGCGCCTTTGAAAAATTCGTAACGGGAAACCAGCACCGAGACAAAACCGTCCATCTGCGGCGCGGGAGTCGGCGAATCCAGGTCGAGCATGACGAGCGGAGTGACACTGATGATGGGCGTCACCGTGGCAGTCGGGCTTTGTTCGGGAGTCGGCGTTTTCTGACCGATCAAAGTCGGCGTGGATGTGAAGGTCAGCGTCGGTGTGACCGGGGTGGCGGTGGGAATGGGCGTGTACGTGGTGGTGGATGTCGGCGCGGCGGTGGAGGTGGGAAGCGGCAGCAAGACGACCTGTTCGATGGAGCAGGCAAGCGATAAAAAGGTCAAAATCAAAACGGGAAATATTTTTTTCATTTTTTCTTTGTCGGAGTCGGAGCGGGGATGTTCTTTACAGGCGTGGGCGGGCAACCTGTGGATGGATCGAGACACATGCAGGGCGAGAGCGCGATGGCGTTCTCGAAAACCTTCGTGCGCCCGATTTCTTCGCCGTTTATATCAGTCGCCACCAACTGGACGAACACCCACGATTTCTTATAATGATTATGTCCTTCGATCCTGCTCCCCACCAAGGTGTAGGTGAACGTCCCATCGCGGTGATTGAACATCACGTCGCCGGTCGTCCACGGCGTGTAATCCTCCTTCTCCGCCGATTTGACGCGAACGAAGATCACCACGCTGATCACCGCCCCAGGATCTTCCACCTCTGTTGTCACAACCGCTTTGTTGTATTTGCACCCGCCCCAGTACATTTTGGTCTCGGAAAAGGAAACAGAGACAAAACCCGAACCGGGTTTGGATGACGTCGGCGTTGCAAAAGGAGCGACCGTTGCCGAGCCGATAAACAATGGAATGGGCATGACGGTGGAAGTCGGCTGATCCCAATCCATTGTCGGGAGACGGACGATGGTCGGCGAAGGGGTTATGCTGGGCGTGGCAGTTGGCGTGGGTGTTTCAGTGGGGGTAAATGTCACAGTGGGCGTCTCCGTGGGAGCGGATACACCCGGCAAGGAAGTGGAACACGCCTGTAATAAAACGATCAGCAACACCATGAAAAGCGGTCTACGCATACATAACCTCATGCCGTTATAATACTACGAAATCCATTCCCATAATTTTACAACATCATGACATCCATCATCGTACACAACCTGCAAAAAGTATTCCAAACGAAACGCAAAGCCGCCGGGTTGAGCGGCTCGATGCGCTCGCTCTTCAAACCCGAATACAGCACAGTGGAAGCCGTGCGCAAAATATCGTTCCAAATGGAGACGGGCGAACTGCTCGGATTCATCGGTCCGAACGGCGCGGGCAAATCCACCACCATCAAAATGCTGACCGGCATTCTTCACCCCAGCGGAGGCGAAGCCAGCGTACTCGGCTTCGTCCCGTGGAAAGACCGCCAGAAACTTGCCTTCCAGATCGGCACGGTCTTCGGTCAACGCCCGCAGCTTTGGTATCACCTGCCCGCCATGGATACCTTCACCCTCTTCGGGAAAATCTACGAACTGGATGACAGCGAAACGAAAAAGCGGATTGATTTCCTCGCCGAAGCCTTCGAGATCCGCGACTTGCTGGATGTGCCAGTGCGGAAGCTCTCGCTCGGTCAGCGTATGAGATGCGAAGTCGCCGCCTCGCTTCTCCACCGCCCGAAACTGCTCCTGCTCGATGAGCCTTCCATCGGTCTCGACGTGGTCGCCAAGCAGCACATCCGCGACGCAATCCGTAGAATGAATCAGGAGGAGGGAGTCGGCGTTTTGTTGACGTCTCATGATGCGGGTGATCTCGAAGCGTTATGCAAGCGCGTCATCATCGTCAATCACGGGCAGATCGTCTACGAAGATAAAGTCTCCAACCTGAAACGAAAATTCCTCACCACAAAGCTGGTGGAAGTGCGCTATGCAAAGCAGGTTGCAAAGGATTTTTCCGTGAAAGGCGCGAAAATCTTGAAGGTTGGGCGCTACGGCGTGAAACTGCAATTCGACAGCGCCCAAACGCCCGTGGACTCGGTCATTACGCGGCTCTCCGAAATGGGCGACATTATGGACATCACCATCTCGGATCCGCCGTTGGAGGAAGTCATTGCCAAAATTTATGAGCAGGTGCGCGAAGGAAAACAGGAACTGACATGATGGATAAATCTTTCTGGCTCGAAATCCGCGAAAACAAATATGCGATTCCAGAAGGCAAGACGGTTGGAAAATTGACCGAGGAATTATTTTCCTTCATTGGAAGCGCCGACCCCGAACTGCGAGACATCATCGGCTACGAGACGTTCGCCAACTGGCTGGATCAGCAAAAATATACCGTCGAACAGATTCGCTCGTACGTTCCGCGTCTCTCCATCAACTTACAGCACGGTATCGGAGAGCAAGGCACGGATACCGTCTTTACGCGCTCGTTTTCCGTTCTGTTCCTGGCAGAGATCATTTACGCGGACAACAAAGACCCCTTCCTCGAGCGCGAGGACGTCCACAGCATCTTCAATAAGGGATTGGCATACCTGGAGGCGGAGCATGACCTGCGCGGCTACATCACAGAAAAGGGCTGGGCACACGCACTCGCCCACACCGCGGACTTGCTCTTCGTCCTTGCGGGCAACCGCTTCATGGCGCGCGAAGAACTGGAACAAATATTCAACGCCATCAGCAAAAAGCTGACCGAACCGACCGAGTGGGTTCACCAGCACAACGAAGACGACCGGCTCGCGCAGGCTGTATTGGGCGCCATCCAAAGAAAATTGCTGGATGATTTCTTCTATAAACAGTGGCTCAACTCCTTCCTCTTTTCCGAAGGAATAAAACGCCCCTGGAAGGGTTCGTTCGAGAATCCGCACATGCACCATGCCTATTTCAACAGTAGGAATTTCCTGCGCAGCCTGCAATTGAACGTAACCGAGAAGCAAAAACTGGCAAGCCGCGATTTTCTGCTTGCAGAGATCGGAAACACCCTAAAGGAATTCAAGCAGTTTTAACGGATATGAAAAAGTTCAGCAAATATTGGTCCATCTTCGAGATCACCCTGCTCAACTCGCTCGCCTATCCCGGAGAACTGGTCGGGCGCAGTTTGATGATCATTCCCTTTATGTGGATCTTCTACCAGTTGTGGAAGGTCGCGTTCAGCGCGGCAGGCGTGGATGCGATCAACGGGCTTACCTTGCAGGATACCCTTTGGTATTTGATGATGACCGAAACCATCGAACTGGGGCGTCCGCCCATCGCGCGCACCATGTCCGAAAATGTGAAGGACGGTTCGGTGGCGTATATCCTCAACAAACCCTACGACTTTCTCTGGTATCAGTTCAGTTCCGCAATGGGCGAGACCATCTTTCGCGCCATCATGAACGCGATTTTTGGCGGTCTGACCGTCTGGCTGTTGGTCGGCGCGCCCGCCCACCCGCAGGGATTCCTCGTCGCCATTCCCGCCGTTCTGGGAGCGTGGGTACTGCATTTCTGCATCAATGCGATGATCGGTCTCTCCGCGTTCGTTGTTGAGGATGTTGCCGCTTTCACGTGGATCTACCAGAAACTGGCGTTCATCTTCGGCGGAATGTTGATCCCGCTCGACTTCTATCCGCAATGGATGCAGACGCTTGCAAAAGCCATGCCGTTCTCCAGCGCGCTGTACGGTCCCGCGCGGTTGTTCGTCTCCCCCACCATGGACTTGTTCATCGGCGTAATGAGCCTGCAAATGTTTTGGATCATCACTCTCGTCTTCGTGCTGGTAGTCGCCTACCGCCGCGGATTGACTCAATTAACGGTGAACGGCGGCTGATATGAACACGCTCAAATTTCTGTTCGCCATCTGGAAGACCAACCTGCAATCTGCGATGGAGTACCGCGCCTCATTCCTGACCCAGGTGATCGGGATGATGGTCAATAACTTCATCTACTTTGCGATTTGGATCATCTTCTTCGAACGCTTCAAGGATGTGCGCGGCTGGGGCGTGAACGACATGTACGTCACGTTCGGGATTCTGGCAAGCGCGTTCGGGATCGTCAGCCTGTTTTTCGGCAACGCCTTCATGTTGAGCGACGTCATCAACAAGGGGCGGCTGGATTATTACCTTTCGATGCCAAAGCCCGTCCTGCTCCACACGGTTTCGAGCCGCATGATTTCCAGCGGCATGGGCGATTTCGCCTACGGCTTCGTCAGCTACGCCCTCTCCGGCTACTTCACCTGGGACGGGTTGGCGCGCTTCCTGCTTGCGATGCTGCTGGCTGCCACCGTCTTCGCAGCATTTCTCATCCTGACGCAAAGCCTCGCCTTCTGGTTCGGGATGATGAGCAATTTCAGCAACCTGGTCTTGAACGCCATGTTGACCTTCGGCATTTATCCGATCACCCTCTTTGACAACTATGCCAAACTGATTCTGTTCACCATCATCCCCGCCGCGCTGATGGGAGCCGTGCCTGCGGAGTTCATCCGAGCCTTTACCTGGCAGACGCTGGGTCAGCTGCTGCTGGGGGCGTTCGGTTTCCTGACACTGGCAATCCTGCTCTTCCGCGCTGGACTGCGCCGCTATGAAAGCGGCAGCGCAATCCAGACCGAGGTGTGACGTTCCCGGCGGGAAAGATGCGGCGCAGCCGTCAGGGTTTGATCAAGGCATACGAAAGGCGCGCCAGTTATCAGGTCGAGATTGAAGCGGATGCGGAGGAAGGGTTCCGCCAAATCAGTGATATATCCGGCTCCAAACGCAAAACATTTGGAGCCGTTTCCACAACTTACCCTCTTTTATTTCAATACAGGGGATAGATCCACCTTCTCTCCGTCCGGAAAAACCAGGTAAAGTTCACTGGCGTTTTTTGCCGCCGTGAATGCCCAGGTTACGTTTTCAGGGTCGGGCTGATAGGAAGTTGACTCGCCCGTATACGTCAGCGATGTCAGCGTTTTTACATATCCGCCGGAGATCAATGCCACAGGCTTTGATGTGGTCCCTGAAGCGCTCTCCAGTACCGGCTGCATTTCCTCAAAGTCTCCCTTTGCGCCCGATAACAGCTCCAATTCAACAAATAGGATACTGCCACCCCCGGCAGGTTTCATGCCCATAACCGAGTTCTCAAAAGCGGTCTGGACGACGTGAAATTCAAACCCACCAATCGCGATGACGTCATCGGAGGCGGAAAACGCCTGCGGCTCCGGCGGCGAGGTTGGCTCCTCTGTTTCAGGCTCGGGCGGCGCTTCTGTCTCAGCCGCTTCTGTGGATTCGACCTCGGGGGCTTCTTTTGCAACCTCCTCGGTTCCGGATGCCACCGTCTGACATGCCAGCATGATCAAGACCAGTCCAGGCACAACAAGCCCCCGCCAATTCATCGAGTTTCTCATGAAGTTCTCCTTCCTGCTAAAGCCAAAATCGGCAATTTCATTATTGCAACGGAAAAACTCGACCATGAGTGACAAATGACAAAAACTATGGTGACTTTTGTCACTAATAGTAGCGATTCCGCCACGCCTTTATTGCGTTTCACCTAACAATATCGTAAGGTGGTTATGGAGCCTTTGCATTCAGGAGATAACCATGAAAAGAACAACTGCTTCACTCATTGTCCTGATCTCGCTTGTCAGCCTGGCTTGTAACGTGACGAGCGCTCTTCCCTTCCTTGCCACTCCGACCCCAACCTCAACATTGACACCGACGTCAACGCCCACGCCGACGATGACGCCCACCCCAACATTGACGCCGACACCGACGATCACGCCCACACCCAGCGGAGAGATCGTTTCCGAGCCAAAGGAAGGATATTCGCTTTATATTCCAGACGGCTTTTCAGCCTACTGCGACAAGGGAGTCTGCATCATCTCGCAAGACAGCAAGGGCTACTACAAGGGCATGTGGGTCAACTATGCGGAGCTCCCAAAGAGTTACACGGGCAGCGAGCGCGATTTGTTCTTCATTTTATTCATGAACGGTATGCTGGACAAGTTCAAGCAGCTCGGCGTTACTGCGCAAGAGAAAAGCGACCCCTATGAGGTCAATTTTGGCGGCATGGACGGACATGCAATCGACTTCACAGGAACGGCAGGGTCAACCGACTACCCAATGGAAGGGCAAATCGTTGCCTTGAGTCCCAATCCTGAGCATATCTTTTGGGCAATGGCATGGGTGGACACGTCCTCAGAGTCGGATATATGGCGGGATAAAGGCGAGGATATCTTCCATTTCATCCTTGATTCGACAACCATCAAGGAATAGCCCGACGCGGCAGGATCGTGCCGGCATGGGGAACTCGCAGTAAACATGAAATGAGCGCCGCTCGAAAGGAGCATTTACGATGCGTGTCAAAAATCGCTTTATGGTGATTTGCCTGCTCTTAAGCCTACTGGCAACACTTGCATGCAGTGTTTTCTCTGCACTAAACCCAATTCCCACTTCCATCCCTGCAACGAATACGCCCGAGCCAACCCCCGTTCCACCGGGAATCACCGGAACGCTCGAACCCTGGACGGAAGACACGCCCATCGCAGGCAGACACCTGGCGCTTTGCGAATTCAGCGGCGCGGAAGGGAATTGCAACTGTACCTTGATGCAGTCCTCGATCACAACAGACGATCAGGGCAGTTTTGAAGTGCAGGATGTCCCTTCGGGAAAATACATGGTCATGTACGATTCCGGTCTGAGCGACTTCGACGAAGCGATGGAAAGATGGGGCGGGACCGAACTGCGTCTTTGCGACCCCAATTGGCTCGACGAATATTTCGGGGTTTACGCGCAGGGCTGGGCAAAGATACACGTACCCAAAGACATGAAACTTGACCCCGGGACAGAGATGGCATACGCTCAATTCTCGCTCGGGCTTGGCGATTCTCCATTTATCATCGCCCACGCTCTCGGCGGAACCTTCTCTGGAACACTCGAACTCATTACCGTTGATGTAAAAGAGGGCGAGCCAAACGAGATCACTGTTCCAATCGTGTACTATGGTGAAAAATAAACATTGCAGCCAAAATACTTTCGAACTTTCACAATAAGGGTTACCCGCACTTTCGAAGGAATATTGTCCAAAGGAGATAATCATGAAGATTCCTTTTGCCACGCTGGCTTTTGCAGCCGGGATATTCATCGCGGGTTGCTCCGGCAGCACAGGCACGATGGAGCCGCCAACATGTGACGTATACGTTGAGAACAATAGAATAATCGTAGCAATTGACCTTCCCGCAGAAGATATGGAATACCGCGACACGCATGACCTCACCCCGCCGGGTTTTTCTGGAACACCAAGAGAGGTTAACATTGAGAGCGGGGGTCTTCCGTGGAATATACAAAGACTGGAACTTCCTACGATATTGCATAGCGCGGCAAGCCGCAGCCAAAGTAAGTCGGATTGGCAATCCGACCTACGCGCAAAATCTTCGCGGTAGGCGTAGTTTTTACAGAGCGATACTATATACAGTTACTTATAAAGACGGAGAGATCTCAAACTATCACATTTCCATAAAAGGAAATGTTTATGGAAATGTTGAACATACCTGCACGAAATAACCGATTCCGCACAGGCGATATTGCACACAAGGAGGCTTGAATGCCAAAGAGTGCTGTTCAATCCAATATCCCGCAGCAATGGCGCGTCGAACCCGTTAAGGAAACCAGTATTTCCCTCTTATGTCCCGCATGCCATAAGAGACTTTCTTTCAACACGAACATATTTGCAAAAGGCGCAGCGACATCCGTTGACGATCTGACAAAGACCGATCAATTTGTATACCGCTCATACGGACAAAATATCCTAGCATTTGTGGCGGCGCTGATCGTCTACTACTACGCCCATCAATGGGTCAATGGTGAAGGCGCGCCTCTCAATCAAGGAATACTCATCCCGGTCTTTATTGCCGTTATTGCCTATACAATCATCAAGCCATTCTTTCCTGCCAGTTTGTTTGGAGGAAAAGGCATTCCCATTTACAACTATAAGTGCGATCAATGCCGCGCTGATGTGTTTTTTGCATGTGATGGAAAATCACTTGCGCTTCCAGCCCTCGATGAGGCAAAATCCAGAGAAGCAGAAAAAATGCAAGCAGCGAAATCAGAACACCTCGAGACGCCATGCAATGTCTCGATAACCCGCCTGCCCAGCATGATCGGGTCCGCAATGGATGTGCGCGTATTTCTTAACGGCGACGACATGGGGGTATTGAAAAACGGCAAAACGCTCGATTTCACCACTGAAAATTCTATCAATGTGCTTACTGTTAAATACCACGCCGACGCCACCACAAATTCAGTTACCTTCAATGCGAAATCAGGTGATTCTGTGCGCATTACCCTGAAATATTCAGGAGCAATATTGACAGTCAGCTAATTCGGCACAATACCAACCAAAATATTACAAAAATCACCTTGACACCCGCCTTTTGCGGGCGTAAAATGCGATTAATCGGATTAATCAAGTTTTATGCTGCGCGAACGAATTTTCCCCAACATTTCCGAATTTCTCAGTTATCTGGCGTCACACCCGGAAGCGGAGAATAAATTACCCCCGTTAAAAGACCTGAGCCGCGAACTCGGAATCGGTGTGGCGGCTTTGCGGGAACAACTCGAAGTGGCGCGGTCGCTTGGGCTGGTGGAAGTCAAGCCGGGGACGGGAATGAGGCGCAAGCCGTATTCCTTCGCGCCCGCCGTCTTGAAAAGTCTCGATTACGCCATCGCGCTGAACAAGGATCACTTCATTGCATTTGCCGATTTGCGCCAGCACGTCGAAACCGCATATTGGCACGAAGCCGTAAAATTACTCGCGCCCGAAGATCACGAAACTTTAAAAGAACTCCTTGCGCGCGCATGGGAAAAACTGCGCGGCAACCCCATCGAAATCCCCCACCCCGAACATCGCGAATTACACCTCGCCATCTACCGCCGCCTCGAAAACCCCTTTGTGACGGGTCTTCTGCAATCCTACTGGGACGCCTACGAAACCGTCGGCTTGAACTTCTTCACCGACTACGACTACCTCACCCAGGTCTGGACGTATCATCAACAAATGGTCGACTCCATTTGCAACAATGATGTGGAAGCGGGCTACAAAGCCCTCACCGAACATACCGATCTGATCCACCAATTAATATCATCGTCTGAATGACGAAAACCTTACGAGGAGTTCCATGAACAAAAAAGTGAACGATTTTTCGATCACCGTTGGCACAAAGAACGGCTCCGGCAGTTCCACCGCCAACAACACCATCCTGCGTTCGATCTTCAAGATGGGCATTCCCGTCTCCGGCAAGAACCTGTTCCCCTCCAATATTCAGGGACTGCCGACGTGGTACACCATCCGCGTGAACAAGGATGGATTTATCGCAAGACAGGAAACCAATGACATCGTGATCGCGATGAACCCCGATTCGTTCGCGCGGGACCTGGCATCTGTTTCGCCGGGCGGAGCCTTTTTCCACGCCGACGATATCAAGCAGGACATCACCAGGGCGGACATTACAGCCTACCCCATGCCCATCAAAGCCACAGTGCGCAATGACCCGAACATTCCGAACGACTATCGCGACCTTGTCGGAAACATGGTGTACGTGGGCGTTCTCGCGCAAATGATCGGCATCGACCTGGATAAGATACTTGCCGCGCTGACCTTCCACTTCAAGGGCAAGCAGAAGCCGATTGATATGAACTTCAACGCCCTGAAAGCGGGCGCGGAATGGGCGAAGGAAAATCTCGAAAAGAAAGACCCATTCCATCTCGAAACAATGGACAAGACCGACGGCCTCATCATGGCGGACGGCAACACTGCCGCCGCGATCGGCTCGGTGTTTGGCGGCATTCAATTTGCGGCGTGGTATCCGATCACACCCGCCTCATCCCTTGCCGAATCGTTGAACGACTACCTGCCCATGCTCCGCAAACGCGAAGATGGAAAACACACCTACGCCGTCGTTCAGGCGGAGGACGAACTCGCCGCGCTCGGCATGACCGTCGGCGCGGGCTGGGCGGGCTTGCGCTCGATGACCTCCACTTCCGGTCCGGGTCTTTCGCTGATGACCGAATTTGCGGGCTTGGCATATTACGCCGAAGTCCCTGTGGTCATCTGGGACGTGCAGCGCATCGGACCCAGCACGGGCTTGCCGACGCGCACCTCGCAGGGCGACCTGACCTTCACCCACTTTATCGGTCATGGCGATTCGCATTCCATTACGCTCCTGCCCGGCGACGTGTACGAATGCTTCGAGTTTGGGTGGAAATCCTTCGACATTGCCGAACGCCTCCAAACCCCCGTCTTCGTGTTGAGCGACCTCGACATAGGCATGAACCAGTGGATGAGCAAGCCCTTCCAATACCCCGACACGCCGATGGATCGCGGCAAGGTTCTAACCGAAAAGGACTTGGAAGAACTCAAAGGCAATTGGGGGCGCTACCTCGACAAAGACGGCGACGGAATTCCATACCGCACTCTGCCGGGTAACAAGCACCCCATGAGCGCGTATTTCACTCGCGGCACCGGTCACGATGAAAATGCCAGATACAGCGAAGACGCTGAAGTGTATCTCAAGAACATGGAACGCCTGAAAAAGAAATTCCAAACGGCGAAGAAATACCTGCCCAAGCCTATCTTGCATAAAAACAGCAAAGCAACCGTCGGCATCCTTTCCTATGGCTCCACGGAAAACGCCATCTTCGAGGCGCAGCATCAACTTGCAAATGAGCACGGCATTCAATCCGAGTTCATGCGCGTGCGCGCCGTTCCCTTTACGGACGAAGTGACCAGGCTCATCGAAAAATATGACCAGGTCTTCGTCGTGGAGATGAACCGCGACGGGCAAATGTATCAAATCCTGCTGACGGAGTACCCGCAGTTCGCGGCGAAGTTCAAGTCCGTGGCATATCAGGACGGCTTGCCCGCTTCGGCAAAATGGGTCCGCGAGGGGATTTTGGCGAAATATGAAAAGCAGACAAAAGCCGCAGTGAAGAAAACTGCGTCCAAGACAAAGGCGGTCTCAAAGTCCAAGAAAGAGGCGGCTAAAAAGTCAACCAGGAAAACCGCCGCAGTCAAGTCGAAGACATCCGCGAAATCGAAGAAGAAATAGGAGTAAACGATCATGTCTCAAGCCCTTCCCATGGCTGGCGCTCCCGCCAATACGAACAAAGCCGGCCTGACAAAAAATGATTATCGCGGCAATCCGACAACCCTGTGTCAGGGCTGCGGTCATAATTCGATATCGAACCAGATCGTTGCCGCGTTGTTCGAAATGGACATCGTGCCGGAAGACGTAATGAAATTCAGCGGCATCGGTTGTTCATCGAAATCGCCCACGTATTTTCTGAACCGCACGTTCGGTTTCAACAGCCTGCACGGGCGCATGCCGTCCATTGCGACAGGAGCATTGTTTGCGGATATAAAGATGAAAGGCATCGGCGTTTCCGGCGACGGCGACTCAGCCAGCATCGGCATGGGACAGTTCAAACACGTCATGCGCCGCAACGTGAACATGCTTTACATCGTCG
The DNA here is from genome assembly GCA_020060625.1 of Anaerolineales bacterium. Lineage (GTDB taxonomy): Bacteria > Chloroflexota > Anaerolineae > Anaerolineales > Villigracilaceae > Villigracilis. The sequence continues at coordinate 44,812 of JAGUZU010000074.1, forward strand.
AGAACAACGGCGTATACGGGCTGACAAAAGGTCAATTCTCCGCCACTGCCGAGAAGGGACTGCATCTCAAGAAGCAGGGCGAAAATCCCTACATGCCCGTTGACATCTGCATGGAAGCGCTGGTATCCAACGCAAGTTTCGTAGCGCGTTCGTTTGCGGGCAACCCGAAGCAGGTGAAGGAATTGCTCAAAGCCGCAATTTCCCACGAAGGCATTGCCGTGCTGGATATCATCAGCCCGTGCGTAACCTTCAACAACCAGGAAAACGCCTTCCACTCCTACGCCTGGGGCAAGGATCATGAAGAGCCGCTGCATGAAATTTCCTACATTGCGCCGCGCAATGAAATCATCCTCGAACGCGAAATGGAGGAAGGCGAGATCCGCGAAGTCGCCATGCACGACGGTTCGACGGTCATTTTGAAGAATCTCGAAAAGGGCTACGATCCCACCAATCGCTTCGAGGCATTGCGCGTGATGGAAGAGGCGCAGCGCAACAACTGGCTTGTGACCGGTTTGCTCTACATCAATACCGCCAAGCCGACGTTGACCAGCATCTACAACCTTGTGGATACGCCGCTTAACAGCCTTACCGAAACGGATCTCAGGCCCGAGCGTTCGGCGATTGACAAGGTCAATGCGTTGATGTTCTAGCCCAATACCCTCACCCCTGCCCCTCTCCCAAAAAGGAGAGGGGTTTTTAATGACATGACAAACGAAACAGCCAACGAAAAACTCAACTTCAAACAGATTCTCCCCGTGCTCGTCATCGTGCTTGTGGATTTGATGGGTCTTTCCATCATCATTCCGCTGCTGCCGTTGTACGCCGCCCGCTTCGGCACGACCCCGCTGGTAATCGGCATCCTGCAAGCCACCTATCCGATGATGCAATTCATCGGCGCGCCGATTCTTGGCAGGCTCTCCGACCGCTTCGGACGCAAACCGGTCCTGATTGCCAGCCAGATCGGGACATTAAGCGGGTTTATCCTGCTCGGCTTCGCGGGCGCGCTCTGGCTGCTCTTTCTCTCGCGGGTCATTGACGGACTCTCCGGCGCGAACATCGCCACCGCCCAAGCCGCCATCGCAGACAGCACCACCGAGAAGACCCGCACCCAGGGGCTGGGGTTGATCGGCGCATCGTTCGGCGTCGGCTTTGTATTGGGACCGATCATCGCATTCATCGTCCTTGCGTCAACGGGGCAAAATTATCAGGCAGTGGCATTCGCCGCCGCCTTCTTTTCATTCATCTCTATTTTGTTGACATCGTTCTGGTTTAAAGAAACCGTCCAACAGGTCGAGAATCCCGAAGCGTCCCGCAAACGCAGGGTATTCTCTCTTGACGCGCTGAAGCATGCCTTTGGTCAGCCCGCCATTGGATTCCTGCTCCTCATTATGTTCTTTTACCGCATCGCGTTCGGCGGGTACGAGCAGCTGTTTTCACTGTTCACGCTCACCCGCCTCGGCATGGATGCGCGCGACACATCGGGGTTGTTCGCGCTGGCAGGGATTACCATCATTGTCATCCAAGCCGGGCTGATCGGCAGATGGTCGCGCAAAAAAGGCGACCGCTGGCTCGTCATTACCGGTTTGGGGCTGCTTGCTCTTGGCTTGGTCGGAACATCCCTCACCCCTGCTTCGCCTGTCCCCTGGTTTGACAAGGCAAGGGTGCTCGAAAGCATGGCGGGGCAGGGCGAGTTCCGTGTTTCGATCCAGAGCATCAACATTCGGTTGCCGGAGGAAGCGGGAAAAGGCTGGGGCGGAATCCTCTGGTTGATTATGGCAAGTATCCCTACGGCAGTGGGAGGCGCGATTCTTCATCCCGCCATCAACAGCCTGATCTCGAAGGCATCGAACCCAAACGAAGTGGGCGGCATGTTGGGCATATCCGCTGCGGCGTTCAGCGCCGCGAACGCCATCGGTCCGCTGGTTTACGGCATGTTGTTTCATCTATTTGGCGGACCCGTCCCGTTTTTCACAGGCGGGTTGATCCTTGCGGTCTTGTGGGTCTTTGCGCCCAAAGCCGTAAAAACGTAAACCGATGCGCAATTTCGCGCGAAAAGGGAAAAGAGCCGGTTTTGTTGGCTCTTCAGGATTAAGTGGGGTAATACCCTATTTACCACAGAGCGCACAGAGAGCACGGAGATTTTTTAAAGGTTTTTCTCTGTGGATTCCGTGATC
>JAGUZU010000040.1 GCA_020060625.1 Anaerolineales bacterium
TCGCGGTAGGTCATGTGCTGCTCCTTTTTGGTGTGGTAACCGCAAGGATAACATGTGACCTACTCTTTGCTACTTTTACAGAAACGATCTTACACTACTTATCAGGAAAATACTCTTTGATACTGGGAGTAGCTTGCTAAAAGAAAAAAACCCGCAAATGATTAGTGGAGTTATTCGTGAGTTACAAAAAAAGCTAAAAGAAAACGAAACCCCATCTTCTCAGTGCTTTATCTTTTTGTTAAATTTAATAATTGATGATATTTTTTATAATATATCTGGTGATAATGGCTACAACGACAGCATGTATGAAGTAAGAGACGTTTTGTTCAAGCAAATTGGGGAGACTTTAATAGAGATAAGTAGCAAGGTAGAGAGTGTAGGCGAGTCTGAGATTTATAATTCTTTTTGTGAACTTACAAATGTTTATATCGAGTCCCTAAACAAAATCAATATGGAGTTTAAAAAAGAGGGCTACGATTATGTCGCTAACTAAATTATGGGTACTCGCAATAACACCACTATTATATTTATGGCACTATGGAATTAGTTGGTTTTTATATAAATCATCAAGCAAGCGAATTTATGAGGATAGTAGGAAGTTTGGGTCAGAACTTGCATTTGTTGCAATTACATTCTGGGTTGCAGCCCTGATAGACACAACTTCGCGATTGCACACTATTCTGAAAACTGAACCGAGCGAAACAATAGTAGGAATTTCAATTAGCAGTATATTGATAGTGTTGTTATTTGATGCAATTGCTGTGTTTTTTTACAAAACTTATGAAGAGAAAAACAGGAAAAATATCAAACAGTACTGGAGACTATTTATTAGCTACGTAGCAGGCTTGGTTGTCCTTGGTGCAGGTGTATTGATGATATAAAAAATGCTTACAGACAGTAGAATTTGTAATAGACTGCAAGCAAATTAGTATTTTTAACTGAAATTCCATGGTGTAGAATGGTATGGAGGCTAATAACATGTCTGACATATTTGGTGCATTCATAAATCCTTATATATGGGGAATTGCGATATTTTTCGCAAGTATTGCAGTTTTATTAGAATGGAAAAACTCATTTTCAGAAGGTAAAAATCTTTATCTTGATTTAAACTTGTTGAAATCAGCAATAACTTCAAGTACCCATACTTTGACTCATAGAGGAGGCATAAGTAAATACTACTTTAACCTAGATTATCTTTCAACTGTACCAGAAGATGCAAATAAAATCATAAACTGGTATGTTGAAGCAATAGAAAAGATAGCTTTAAAACAAAATGTTGAAGGTCTGATTTTTATTGAAAAAGACTCTGGACCTGTTGGCGCAATTTCATTAATGGGGAGTATTATCTTTCAAACAAAAATACCTGGATTAATTGCAAGATTAAAGAAAAGAAACCTTCATGCAAAAATAACAGGACGTCCTGAATTAATAAACAAACTTTCCAACGGGTTGAGTGTAGTAATTGTTACTGACGCTATTACTACAACAAGGACTGTAAAAGATGCTATGGAAGCCGTAAATGGCTTTGGTGGAAAAGTTGTAGGAATTTGCACGCTGTTAGATAGACAAACTGAACATAAAGGCCGTGTAGACAATGTTCCAGTTTTGCAAGGTGTAACTGAGGAAGAATTAATTGACTCGGGATTTGTGAAAGCCGATGGTGTATATTAGTTTAGTTGAATTTTCTGTTTGAGATTGTTCAGATATAGAAAAAAGAGACGGCAATTTGCTGTCTCTTTTTTCTATGCTCTTGCCAAACTCATCTTCTTTGGCATTTGATCCCACGTTCTGCCATCAAGTAATCTGCCCGCTTTCTTTTTTTGAACGCCGCCCCATTGCTTAAAGAAAAATGGGACTTTTGCCTTCACGCACTGATTTTTGATATCCACCACCCACTCCCTTTCGAGCGGACGCGCCCCAGGACCCGATTCGCCGCCGACAATGACCCAATTGATTCCCTTCAAATTCATCTTTGGAATAGGTCCCAAAAGCGGCTCGACCGATAAAAACTTAATTTTCGCGCCCGTTTTTCGCAGGTGGTCAATTCGGAACGTGTAATCGGCATTTTCGACACTGACGCCCATCCAGATATTGTCTGTCCATTCCAGTTGCGGACTGAGTTCCATCAATCGCTCGGAACGTTTGGTCAACACCTGAAATTGATGCCAGTGTGCGCGTTTCATCACATCGAACACTTGTTGAATGAAATCCAGCGGCACATCCTTGTGGAATAAATCGCTCATGGAGTTGACGAAGATGACCTGCGGGGTTTTCCATTCCAAAGGCTTTTCGAGCGCCTGTGGATGCATGGTTAATTTGAAGCCGTTTGCGTAGTTCGGTTGTCCCATGGCGTGAAGACGTTTTGCCATGCGCTCCGCATAACAATGTTTACAGCCAGGGCTGATCTTCGTACAACCCGTGAGCGGATTCCATGTGGATTCGGTCCACTCGATTCGAGACTGAGCCATTTTCTCCTCCGAGAGAAATACAATCGATTATAGTATAAGCCCATTTGTTCTAAGAATACATTAGGGTTTATTCTTAAAAGTAATAACTACGTGATCTGCAAAGGTATTCTTTCGACGTTCAGGTGCTGGGGGATTGGCGATAATCTTCCCCTCGTTTTCCAATTGCATCAAAACATCTTTATAATTTCTTTTGATATAACGTCTGCCAACACTATGTTCCTCGTATAAGTCAGTGAAGGAGATAGTCTTGTTTGCGTACTCTTTAAGTAAAATGCCAGCCAACTCATCAATTGGGCGATTTAATTCAAACAATAAAGGCATGGTTATATCGGCAGGATTGTACTCAAAAGATGGGACGCCTTGTTCTGCACTGGAGCTCTCTTTCGCCATAATGTCTTTCATAATCCCATATCCGCGAAAACTTTTTGTAACAAAAATTAAGTGATGGCTTGTTCTATTTCCCTTTTCATTTCTGAATCTAAACGGTAATACATATTTATAACCATAATCGTGAAATGCCTGTGACAACTCCTCGACAATTTGTAACTCGCGATCATATGCACTAAGAGCAAATAATTTGTTTCGTAATTTACCAGCTCGTTCCTCACCGAATAGAACATCCATGTGTTCTTTTACTTTATCGTTGTTTAGCCCCATGTTGATTCGATTGTAATTGAAAAAGAAAATGCAATCGCAACCCCAATCCTTCAAAACTGAATTGACCAGACTTAATGAAAGTCCTTTGTATCCCCAAGGATCAACAAACAATAATGTGGGAATAAATCTAGTGTTCTCAAATTGCTGAACGAGCGTTTTGTCAATCTCGATATTGTGAATTTGGGGCTTGAATTTTAGTTGGTCAATATTTGGTATTTGCAAAATGGCATTTTCTAGAGATGCAACATTATCTTGCTTTTTATCGTTGAAAATGGTGACTAGCATTTGTGATAAATCTGGATTTTCGACGGCAGTTTCTAAGACCAACAATGGAGTAGATTTTGTGTTGTCATCATAGCGACCTGGTCCAGCAAAGAGGTCAATATATGCAAGCCTATCTTCCCCGCTTTCTTTCAATGTTTGTATTATTATTTTTGACCATGCGGAAAAATATTTTTTAACAATCTCTGACTTTACAAGAGATTGTTCACGGGGATCTTCGAAGAAGTTGGAAGTTGTCATTTCCCCTCCTTTTGAGGAATATTGTTCTATGACTTCCCAATTTTACCTACAAATTCTACCCCATCATCCCCGCCGCGCGTCTCCCGATCTCCACCGCGAAGTTCGTCCCGCGATCCCACGGGTAGACCTGGCTCATCGAAGCGAAGTACAAGCCTTCGATGGGCGTCTTTATATCGGGGATGTTCTTCGAATGTCCCACCAGCGGCACGGGCTGGGCGTAGTTCGTTTTGTGAACCCAGATTTTGTTGATCCACTCGCGCTTGAATTCGGGGTTGAACTTTTGAAAGGCGGGAATAAAGCGCTCCAGCAATTCCTCGTCGCTCATCGAAAAATACTCGTGACCCAACTCCAGGTAATCGCCCGCGTACACGATATGGTCGCCGCCGAAATGCTCGCTCGACACAAAATTCGTATGCTCCACCAGCGCCAAAAACGGGTAGCCCTGCTCCTTCGGCACGTTGAACCAGTAATAGCCGTCCTTCGAAAGCGCGTGACTCAGCGACAGCGTCATCACCACCGCGCCCATGGATTTCAACTCGAGCAGTCCCTTCAGATAGGATTCGGGCAGACTCGGACATAACTTCGCCAGCAGACTCGGTGACGTGGTGACCAGGACTTTATCAAAGAATTCGCCGTCCACGCTCAAACTTCGGGACGCCTGATCCTGTTTAATGGACTTGATCCCCGCCCCAAGCCGAATCTCCACGCCCATTCCCCGCAGTTTTTCCGCGAACAAGTCCGCGAACCTCTGAAAGCCGCCCTCGAACGTGCCGAGCCGCGTCGTCCGCGCCTTGATGCGCGCCCACATCCACGCCATGTTGACGTCCTTGTAATACGAAGCGAACTTCCCGATCAACAGCGGCTGCCACATCTGCTCGTAGACTTGTTTCCCCGCATATTTCATCATCCACTCGTGGGCGGTCACTTTTTCCAACGCCTGCCAGTTCTTCGTGAGACGCAAAAACAGCCCGACGAATCCAAACCTGATTTTGTTCAGACCAAATCCAAGTCCGGGAAAGAGAAGCGCATTGAGGATTGAGTCGAACGGGTACCACTTGTCTTTGTGCAGCATTACCGTGTACGGGCGCGGAAAGATGACCTTGTCCTCCAATCCCAACTCGCGGATCAACCCCAGCATTGCGCTGTCCGACTGGAACCAGTGGTGATAGAACTTCTCCACCGACCAATCCCAATGCGGCTCCTTGAATCCGCTCGCCAGCCCGCCGACGTAATCCGCCGACTCGAAAATGGTCACCTCGTGACCCGCCTTGCGTAAATCCCACGCGGCAGCCATGCCGCCATATCCTGCTCCGATGATTGCGATTTTCACTGCTTGACTCTCTTTTCTTTGAGGGGTATTATATACTCATTGATCGGGTGGCTCAGGGACCTGCCAGCACACCACTGGCGGCTGAACTGGGCGCAAACCCCTAACAGGGACCCCGATCTATTTGTTTTTTAATATTCCGCCAATATCTCATCAAAGTTGATGGTCTTATCGGCTTTTTCGATCCTTTTGTACACGGCGATTGCTTTGGCATGCGCGCGCGATTTTTTGCCAATGTGACGAAAATGGATTTTGTTTGGATCGAATTCGACGCCGGGGCATCGAAGCATATTTAGAAGGTATAGTTTGATCTCCGCATTCCATCCGGGATATTCAACATCTATAACGAGTTCTTTCAGGCGACGGATATGATCCTTAAGCAGTAAATACAATCCTATTGCAAACAACTTTGAGTAAAGAAATCTTCCTGATCTCCCCTGACGCCGAAGTTTGTCCAGGCATTTTCGTTTGGTGGTTGCGGGAATTAGAACGGCGTATTTTTTTCCATTCGAAAACGCCAATACTGTGGGGACTTTTGTATCCCCTATTTTGCCGCTCTGATCAATTTCTACTCGCATTTTCCTCCCCCACTTCCGTCCTGAGTGTGTCACTCCACTTGATGCCCTCGCGCGTCAGATAATACCCGCCCAGCAGCGTGATCGGCAACCACAACGCCACATGCAACACGAGCGTGTAACCCGCCGCCGTGGCTTGACTCACGCCGTACGCCGTCAGCACCGCAATGCCCGGCGCGTCGAAGGTGCCGATATACCCCGGCGCGGACGGGATGGTGGTGGCAAGGTTGACGATGCCGTTCATCAGCATCAGCGCAAAGAACGAGACTTCGAAATCGAAGGCGTGCATCACGAACCAATATTTGCCCGTCTCCAACAGCCAGATGATGACCGACGTAAAGAAGACCATCAACACGTTGAAGGGGGAGCGCAGGGAAGCCAGTCCATCCAGAAATTTGTGCAGGATGCCGTTGAGTTTTTCATGCAGCCGATTTGGTGTCAAGCGTTCGATCATCCACGACCCGATGCGGACGCTGTTTTGCGGGAACATCGCCGCCAGCAGAAAGACGATCAATGCGCCGAGAAAAATCCCCGTGCCGTAGATCGCCACTTCCTGAATATTGCCGACAAAGCCTGACGCGCCCGTGAGTTTTGCCAGCTCGGTCAAATTGACGAAGATGAATGCCAGCATCACCACCCCGTCGAAGATGCGCTCCACGATGATGGTCGCCAGCGAAGCGGAGACGGGCACGCCCTCCCTGCGCTTCAAAATGACGGCGCGCAGCACTTCTCCCGCGCGGGCGGGATAGATGTTATTGCCCATGTAACCGATGGTCGTTATGGGGAACATTGTCTTGGTGGGAATCTTCTTGATCGGACCCAGCAGGTAATGCCAGCGCCATGCCCGCACCCACACCCCGATGAAATACACAAAAATACCTGGCAAAAGCCAGATATAGTCCGCTTGCTGCACTTTGCTCCAAAAATCCCCCAAATGAAGCCCGCGCAAAGCGAGCCAGAGAAACAGGATGCTGATGAGCGCCCCGAGCCAGAATTGCCACTTCTTCATTTGCATAGGGGGTGATTGTACCAAAAGAGAACGCGCCTCTCGGCTATAATTCCCGCCCTGAAAGGACTTCCCATGAAACAGTATCTGCCCTCCATCAGGGACTATGCTCTTATTGTCTTATCCAGCTTGATTCAGGCAGTCAGCCTGCGGCTGTTCTTCATCCCGGCAAACCTTGCTTCGGGAGGCGTGAGCGGAATCTCGCAGTTGATCAATCACTTCACGGGCTGGCCCATCGGTTTGATGGTCTTCATCGGGAATGTGCCGCTCTTTCTGCTGGGCTGGCGTTATCTTGGCGGAGTCAAGTTCGCCGCCCGCACGGCGGTTGCGATTATCACCTACGCTTTGCTCACCGACCTGCTTCTTAAAATCCCGTTCTTCGTCGAATATTCGCAAGTGCTCATCGACGACCTGCAAGGCGATATTTTCCTGAATTCGTTGTACGGGGCGATTGTCAGCGGCGTTGGCTTTGGGCTGGTCTATCGCGCGCGGGGGACAAGCGGCGGCTCGGACATTCTCGCGCGCATCCTCAACAACTGGCGCGGCGTTTCGATGACCCAGAGTTATCTCATGGTGGATACGGCTGTGATCCTCTCGGCGGGCTTTGTGTTCGGCTGGAAGCAGGCGCTCTACGCGATGATCGCGCTGTACGTCAGCGGCTTGGTGGCGGAGACCGTTCTCGAAGGCGGGACGACCAGCCGCACTGCCATGATCATCACGGAAAAAGCCGCCGAAGTCTCGGCGCGCGTGCTGGATGACATGAAGCGCGGAGTCACGTATTTGGAAGGGACGGGCGCATATACCAATGTCTCCCGCCCGGTTTTATATTGCGTCGTCTCGCGTTCCGAGGTCGCCGCCTTGAAAACCATCGTCAATGAAATTGACCCCGACGCCTTCATGGTCATTGGGGTCGCGCACGAAGCGTTGGGGGAGGGGTTCATGCCGTTCGAGAGGCGTTGATCGTCATCGCCAGCCCGTTCGTTATTCGTTTGCAAGATTGTCCCGCCAATTTTGATGATACACTGAAAAAAACTTTTCAGACAGAAATTTGGATCCTGTGCTCGTGACAAAATGGCATGTTGAGAGAGAGGTTGCTATGAAGTGGATTTTCGAGCCTGTCGTTCAACGCAATGCGCTATGGGGGTTTCTTGCAGGGTTGCTTTTCCCATGGCTTGGCATAGCATTGGAGATTTCCGCAAACAACCTTCCCTGGGCACTTTCCTCCGTATGGGCGGTCCACCATGGACAGCCCCTGCTCTGGATCATTGACACGGCGCCTTTGATCCTCGGCGGTCTGGCGGGAATGCTGGGCACCCAGAGAAGACTCACCGCAACCATCCAGCAGGGGAAAAAGGAATGGGAAGCCATCTTCGATTCCTTTTCGGACCTGGTCTTTCTCGTCACGGAGGAAGGCATCATTCAACGTTGCAACCATGCCGTGATAGACCGCTTGAACACCTATTTCTCGAATGTGATCGGCAAGCCGCTTCACGAGGCGTTGAGCCTGGCAGACCGGAAGAATCTGGATGACATCAAAGATACCAAAAGGGATTTTGAATTGTTCGGCAGGCTGTATGAGATCCGCGCCCGCAAAATCAAAGTGCGCGGACTGGAACCCCGCAGGCTGTATATCTTTCACGATATCACCGAGAGCAAGCGGGTGGAATTCGAGATCATGCGGCAGCGGCGCTTCTTCGAATCGCTTGTCGAAAACAGCCCTGTCGCAATCGTTGTCCTGGATAACGACGAGAGGATTCTCTCCTGCAATCCCGCTTTTGAAAAATTGTACGGTTACGCCCAGGCGGATATCCTGAATGCAAGGATTGACACGCTGATTACCACCCCCGAAACGATTATCCAGGCAAAAGAATACACCCAGCAGGCGTTGACTGGAAGCGTCCATGCCATCGGTAAACGCCGCTGCAAGGACGGATCGCTGGTGGATGTGGAAATATTCGGCGTCCCCGTTGCCGTCAACCGGGAAAAAATCGGCGCGCTCGCCATTTACCACGATATTTCCGAACTGGTTCAGGCAAGACGCGAGGCGGAGGAATCCAATCGCGCCAAGAGCGATTTTCTGGCGAACATGAGTCACGAGATCCGCACCCCCATGAACGGCGTCATCGGCATGCTCGACCTCGCGCTTGATACGCAGCTCACCGCCGAACAAAGCGACTATTTGCAAACCGCCCTGCAAAGCGCGGAAGCCCTGCTGACCCTGCTGAACGACATTCTGGATTTCTCGAAGATCGAATCCGGGCGGCTCGAGATCGAAACCATCGAATTCAACCTGCGGAACATGGTCGAGGACGTGGCGTATGCGCTCGCCGGGCGCGCCCAAACCAAAGGACTGGAAATGGCTTGCCTTGTCCACCCGGAATTACAGGTCAACCTCCTCGGAGACCCCAACCGCCTGCGGCAGGTGCTGGTTAACCTCGTCGGCAATGCGATCAAATTCACCCACCAGGGCGAGATCGTGATCCGCGCGGAACCCGCCGAAGAGACCGGCACGGATGTCCGCATCCACTTCTCCGTGGACGATACGGGAATCGGCATTCCGCCGGAGCGCTTGGGAGCCGTCTTCGACCGCTTTACGCAAGCCGATTCATCCACCACCCGGAAATACGGCGGCACCGGGCTGGGGCTTGCCATCAGCCAACAACTCGTCGAAGCCATGGGGGGAACGATGGGAGTAAACAGCACCGTCGGCGTGGGGAGCAGCTTTTGGTTCGATATCGGACTCAAAAAAGCGCCGGGCGAAAAACCGCAAACCGCGCCCCTCACCCTGCAGCCCGTCAATTTGCGCTCCGCCCGCATCCTCATCGTGGACGACAACCATACCAACCGCATCATCCTCACCAAAATCCTCGAAGGCTTCGGCAGCCGCACTGATGCCGCCGCCTCGGGCGCAAAAGGCATCGAACTGCTGCGGAACGCCCAGCGCGCGCGCGACCCCTACCAGGTGGTGCTGCTCGATATGCAAATGCCCGGCATGGACGGCGAACAGACCGCGCGCGCCATCAAAAGCGACCCCTCCATCAAGGAGACGAAGATCGTCATCCTCACCTCGATGGGCAAGCGCGGCGATGCGGCGCGTCTCGAAGCCCTCGGATGTTCGGGCTATCTTTTGAAACCCGTCAAACAGCAAATGCTGCACGAAGCGCTCGTCGCCGTATTGGGCAGGGTGGAAGGCAAACGCCCAAGCCTCGTCACCCGCCACATCCTCTCCGAACAGCGCCGCTTCAACCAGCGCCTCCTGCTCGCCGAAGATAACTCCATCAACCAAAAACTCGCCGTCACCCTTCTGCAAAAAGCGGGCTTCCAGGTGGATGTCGTCGAAACCGGCTTGCAGGCGCTCGAACGCGTGAAGAACGCCAGATACAGCGCGGTTCTCATGGACGTCCAAATGCCCGAAATGGACGGCTTGGAAGCCGCCCGCCGCATCCGTTCGTGGGAGGGGGAAAACAGCGGGCATCTCCCGATCCTCGCCATGACCGCCCACGCCATGCAGGGAGACCGCGAACGCTGCCTCGCAGCGGGCATGGACGACTACATCACCAAACCGCTCGAACCCCGCGTCCTCTTCAACGCGTTGGAACGCTGGCTGGAGCCACTGTCCAAACCAAAGCCCGAACCCCGTGAATTTTCACTCGATGGACAAAACTTTTTACAGGACATGGACGAAGGATTATTCGGCGACGAAAGCCCGCCCGCCTCCCCCCCGACCGATGAGCCTGCTCCACCGACCCAAACCTTATCTCCCCCCGAACCCCCCGTGGACTTGAACGCCGCCCTCCCCCGCTTCGACGGCGACCGCGCCTTCATGCTCGAAATGTGCAGAGACTTCCACGATCACCTCCCCACGCGCATCGAAGAAATCCAATCCGCTTTCGACGAAGGCGACGTCAACCGTCTCGCCCGCCACGCCCATACGCTCAAGGGCGTTTCCCTCAATTTCAACGCAACCCATCTTGCAGACCTGGCGGCGCGATTGGAACACCATTGCAGCCGCGAAAATACCGCAGGCGCAGACGACCTGGTCTCGCGCCTGGAAGCCGAAACGCAAAGAGTGCGCGAATATCTTCGCCGCACCTTTGAAACAGGAGGCATTCATGACACACATCCTGGTCGTTGACGATGAACCCATCAACCATCAACTGGTTTCCAGGGCGCTCGAACCCCTAAATTGCCGCATCACCTCCGCCGAAGACGGAACCAGCGGAACCACCCTTGCCCGTTCCATGAAACCCGACCTGATTATCACCGACGTTGTCATGCCGGACATTTCGGGATACGAGGTTGCGCGCCAACTCCGCCGCGACGCCCAATTCATTTCCACCCCCATCCTGATCTTGACCGCCCAGTCCGGCTTGCAGGATAAACTGCGCGCCTTCGAAGCCGGAGCGGATGATTACCTGAGCAAGCCTTTTGAACCCGCCGAACTTGCGGCGAGAGTTTCCGCGCTCCTTCGCCGCGCGGAACTCGCCGCCCCCGCCGCCGCGGCATCCCCTTCCCAACTAGCCAGGGTGATCGCCGTTCACAGTTTGCGCGGCGGGACGGGATGCTCCACCCTCGCCGTAAACATTGGCATTTCCCTCTCCAATCTGTGGGGTGGAACCATCCTCCTCGACCTGACCATGACAGCGGGACAAGTGGCGCTCATGCTCAACCAAAACCTGCGCCGCACCTGGGCGGATATTGCCCGCTTCCAGGCTGGCGAAGTGGATATGGACGCCTTGAACAGCGTCGTCAGCGTTCACGATTGCGGCTTGTCCTTCATTGCCGCCCCCACCTTCCCGGAGGAAGGCGCGGCGCTGCGCGGCGATACGCTTGCGTACGCGTTATCGCTTCTCAAAGAGCGGCATCAATACATTGTCGCCGACCTGCCCCATGATTTTGGCGATATTTCGATTGCCGCATTGGACGCCGCGGACATCATCCTCCTGGTCGGCTCGCCTGATATGGCTTCGGTGCGGGCGGCGGCTGCCGCGCTGGACGTCTACAAAAAACTCGGCTATCCCCTCGAAAAGATCAAACCTGTCTTGAATGCAACCTTCCCTCGTTCCAGCCTCGCAAAGGAAAAGATCGAAACCGCGCTGGGGATGAATTTCGTCGCGTCCATTCCCTATGTCCCCGATACGGTCCTGGAGGCAATCAACCTCGGCAAGCCGCTCGTTCTCGAAAAGACCCGCGAGCCAATCTCCGCCCTGCTGGAGGATTTTTCCTTCTTCCTCGGCAAGCCGGAGCATAAAAAATCCAAGCCCGAAAACCCGGGCGAAACGTGGGAGCGAGTTTACAAGCGATACCAGGACAAAAGAAGGCAAGCGTAACTGCCCAGCCCCGCAAATCTCACTTTTTCTTCCCATACCCAAACTGCTTCAACATATTCGGGTCGTTGCGCCAATTTTTGGAAACCTTCACGCGCAGTTCCAAAAATACCCTGCGCCCGCCCATTTCCTCGATCTCTTTTCGCGCGGCGCTCCCAATGGACTTCAACATTTCGCCGCCTTTACCGATGACGATCCCCTTGTGAGACTCGCGTTCGATGAAAATCGTCGCGGCAATGTACGCCATGCCGCCTGTCCCCGAACGGGGGTTCTCGCGTTCCTTGAACTCGTCGATCCGCACCGACAGGCTGTGCGGCACTTCGTCGCGTAACTGGATGAGACACGCCTCGCGGATCAGGTCTGCCGCAATCTCGCGTTCGTACAAATCGGTGATCTGCTCTTCGGGATATTCCGCCTCCCTCTCCGGCGACGCCTGAATCAGCGCTTCGAGCAGTTCGCCCAGCCCAAGCCGCTTCGACGCGGAGATTTTCATCACTTTCGCATTTTCGATCAACTGCGCGAACTCACCCTCCCGCGCGGACTCGTCGTCGGGGTTGACCAGGTCAATTTTGTTGAGAACAAGCATGAGCGGAGTCCGAGGCGGAACCCTCTTGAGAAGATTCGAGATGTTCGCGTCTTCTTCGGTTGGGGGGGTCGAAGCGTCCACCAGCCAGAGAATCAGGTCCACGCCGGAAAGGGCTTCCTGCGCTTCCTGATTCAGGAACTCGCCAAGTTTGTGTTTGGGGTTGTGCAAGCCGGGCGTATCCATGAAGATCAGTTGCGCGTTTTCGAGCGTGAGAATGCCGAGTTGACGCCTGCGCGTGGTCTGCGGGCGCGGCGAGACGGCGGCGATCTTTTGACCGAGCAGGGCGTTCAGCAATGTGGACTTGCCCACGTTGGGGCGACCAATGATGGCAATGAAACCAGAGCGATGTTTGCTCATGCGGTTTTCTTCTTCCCCGCGCGTTTCACTGAATTGGAAGGAGACGTGCGGGGCTTGTAATTTACAACGGCGAGGCTGGCGATGATCATCACCGTGCCAACGACCAGTTGCCACGAGAGTTGTTCCCTGAGAAAGACCACGCCGAGGATCACGCCGCCGACGGGAAACAGATACGTTACCAGCGATGTGCGCGTAGGACCGATTTCGTGGATCAGGTAATACAACATGATCATGGCGAGACCAGAACCAAGCACGCCCAGCCACAACGCGGCGATCCAGGTGATGGGCAGGGCGGGAATTTCAAAGGGACGTTCCGCGATGGGTCCGACGATCCACATGATGACAGCGGAGGTCAGCAACATGCCGACGCCGCGCATGGTGTTGTTTATGTGCTGGGTGTACTTTCGGATGGCGACGGCGCTGCCCGCGTAAAAGAGAGATGCGAGAATGACGGCGGCTTGCCCGATGACCGAGCCGTGTTCGCTGGCGAGCAGGTCCTTGCTCATCAAAACCATCACGCCTGCAAAGCCGATCAGCAGACCGAGCGTTTTCTGGAATGTGATCTTGTCGTCATGGATCCAGAAATGGGCGATGATCAACGTGAAGAGCGGGACGGTCGCATTGAGGATGGCTGCGACGGCGGAGTCAATGGTCTGCTCACCCCATGAGATGAGGAAGATGGGGATGGCAAGGCTGGCGGGACCTAAAATGGCAAAGATGCCCCAGTCCTTCGGGTCGCGCGTGAAGCGGATGCCCTGGTAATATGCGATGCCGACTGCCGTCAGCGCGCCGAAGGACATGCGGAACGCCACCAGCGACATCGGTCCAACATCCTGTACGCCGATCTTGATCCAGAGAAAAGACGAACTCCAGATTACCCCTAAAGTAATGAAGACGATCCAGTGTTTGGTTTTCAATTATTCTCCAATTCTAAATTTAATTAAACACAAAGGACACGAAGGTCACAAAGGGTTAATGGTTTAAACGACCATTCTTTTGATGCCGTTTTTCAGGTGAGGGACATTGAAGTTGATGAGGAATCCGAGCCGAACCTTACCCAAACGGAGACAGGTCAAGAGTTGGGCTTCGAAGACGGGATTTCATACTCTCGACGGATTTAATTTCGGCAATCACACATTTGTTGATGAGTAGATCAATTCGCGGCGCCGATTCAAGTTTCACGCCTTCGAACATGATAGGTAATTTGATTTCTTTTTCGGCAATTGTTCCATTGCTTTCAATGACATGCTTCATTGCCACCCGGTATACCGACTCAAGCAACCCTGGTCCCAGCACGGTGTGAACTTTGTAAGCGGCATCCAGAACGATCTTCCCGACACGTTCAGTATCTTGAGGGATTGGCGTAAAAACCTTTTTCTGCGGATTTACATTCATCATTACATCCTTCTTTTTAACCCAAACTGAACCCACCTTCGTGCTCTTTGTGTCCTTCGTGTTTAGTCAAGTCTCTTCACCAAATAATACTCCCCGCGATCAAAGCCGCGGTCGAGATAATATTGACGTGTTCCAACGGCGGATATTACAACAAGTTTCCCAAATCCCTTTTGCTTTGCGGTTTTTTCCGCTTCTTCGAGCAGGCGCGTGCCGAGGCCGACATGCTGCGCCGCGCCCGATTTTTCCGCGCCGACGGCGAGCGACTGTCCGTACACATGCACTTCGCGGATTAATGCCGCGCCGCGCAGGTCGTCCATGCCCGTATCCGGCGAGCCGCTTTTCGGAAGCGAGATGCGGATAAAGCCTGCCAATCTATCATCCGAGGTGTTGAACGAAATGAAGTGTTCTTCCGCCTCCCCCGCTTGATAGATTTGATCATCCAGTTGCAGGGACGATAAATCAACCGTCCTGCCTTTCACCTCCCGGCAGCGGATACATTGACAGCGCGCGCCGCGCCGCTTCATCTCCGCGTGGACATCCTGCCGCAGGCTGGTGCGGCGGTTCCCTTCCACCACGTTGTTCGACGGAATATCGCGGATGACGCGATTGACGCGGCAATAGCGCGGAATGGTCGGTTTGATGTCTGCGATCAAGTCCACGAGTTCTTCGGCGGTATAGGGATGGAATTCGCCGCGCTGCCAATATTCATACAGCTTGGCATTTGCCAGCAATTGATTCGGGTAGATTTTTATTTCATCGGGGCAGAAGTCGCTCCACATGCGGGCGAAATCTTCGCGGTCTGATTTGGGAGTTGCGCCGAGCAGGTTTGGCATCCAATGCAGGACGATCTTGAAGCCTGCCGCTCGGAGCAACGCGCTGGCTCGACGTGTGCATTCAACGTCATGCCCGCGTTTGTTGATTTTCAAAATATGGTCGTCAAAACTTTGCGCGCCCATTTGCACCTTCGTCACGCCGAGGTGACGCATCCATTTGATTTCGTCGGGCGTGATCTCATCGGGACGGGTTTCGATGACCAGTCCAACGTTTCGGTGAGGCGCGGTTTCATTGATCGAATGAATTTTTGGGAGGTCAACCACAGAGATCACGGAGTTCACAGAGTTTTCTTTTTCGGGATATCCGTGCTCTCTGTGTTCTCCGTGGTGAGAATCGTTCATCGCGTCGAAGCAGCGCGCGACGAACCACTCCTGGTAATCGCGGCGGTAGGACGACCACGTTCCGCCCAAAATCAATAACTCGATCTTGTCCGTCGGATGCCCGAGATTTTTCAAGGCGCGAATGCGCGATTCCACCTGTGTGTACGGGTCGAATTGATGTTCGAGCGCGCGCATCGCACCGGGCTCGTCGGGCAGGTAACTTTTGGGCATGCGCGCATCGGTGGGGCAGAAGATGCACTTGCCCGGGCAGGGATACGGCTTGGTCAGCGCCGTCACCGTCGTCACGCCGGAGAGCGTCCGCATCGGCTTCATGCGAATGCGTTCGAGCAGCGCCGCGTCCGGTTCGAGCTCGCCCGACTGCACCATCTGGTTGTAAGCGGCAACCAACGCGGCTTTGTTCAAATATCCGCCGCCTTCCAGTGGGTTGCGCCGAAGCGTGGCAAGCACATCCGCCCCAGCGCGGATTTCATGAAGAATTCGCGCGGCGAGCGAAAGTTTTTCGGGGGTCAGCGCCTTGAAATGTTTCCAGCGCAGCCGCTTTTCGGTCAATTCCATGGCGAAGATTATAATGGACAAAACAAGCACACCATGAAACTCTCTGTTGCGCAAAAACTACTCGACCTCAATCGGGAATTTTACAGCCGCTTTGGCGATTCGTTTTCCGCCACGCGCCGGCGGTTGCAGCCCGGCGTGAAGAAAATCCTCGAAACGATTCGGGAGGATGATTCTGTTTTGGATTTGGGATGCGGCAACGGATTGTTCCTGCGCGAATTGCATGAACGCGGTCACAAAGCTCCGCTTCTCGGCGCGGACTTTAGCCTGCCCCTGCTTCGAGACGCCGAATCCACGCCGGGGGTTGGGTTTCAGGAACTTGATCTGACGAAACTCTCAGCCTTCAGCGATCAACTGCTGGTCGCTGGTCGCTGGTCGCTGGTTACTGCTTTTGCAACCCTGCATCACATTCCCTCCAATGAGATCCGTTTGGATATTTTGAAGGCGGTAAAAAACTTATTGAAACCAGATGGAAGATTCATCCTGTCCAACTGGCAGTTTTTGAGCAGCGAAAAGTTGAGGGCGCGCATCCAGCCGTGGAGCCGGGTTGGGTTGTCGGATGACGATGTGGACGAAGGGGATTATTTACTGGATTGGCGAAGCGGGGGCGAGGGATTACGGTACGCGCGCCAGTTTTCAGCGGGGGAACTGCTTGGGTTGGCGGAACAGGTTGGGATGAGGGTCGAGGCGTCTTTTTTGTCCGACGGGGAGAACGGCAGGCTGGGGTTGTATCAAGTCTGGTTGTGATACAGTTTGCCCGCTTCCTGGGCGACGACGCAGTTTCGCCCCGAACGTTTGGCTTTGTAAAGCGCGGCATCCGCCCGTTCGATCAGCGTGTTCAATGTGTCTTTGAAGACGGCTTCGGTGACGCCGACGCTGACGGTGATGCGAAGCCCGCCCGCGTCGGTTGTGAAGGGGAAATCCATGATGGATTGGCGCAGGCGTTCGGCGATGACTTTGGCGGAAACGAGATTGGTTTCGGGCAGCAGGATGACGAATTCCTCGCCGCCGTACCTGCCGATCAGGTCTATGGCGCGCGAGTTTTTCTGACACCGTTCCGCCAGCGCGTGCAGCACCTGGTCGCCGACAACATGCCCGTGATGGTCGTTGATTCGTTTGAAATGATCAATGTCGAACATCATGGCGCAGAAGGGGCGGTTGATGCGGCGCGCGCGCTGGAGTTCGAATTCTCCCAGTTGGAACAAGCCGCGGCGGTTGTAGATGCCGGTCAGCGCGTCGGTGATTGCCTGGTTTTGCGTCTCTTGGAAGGTGCGGGCGTTTTTCAACGCCACCGCCACCTGACTTGCAAATTCGGCGGCGATGCTGATGTCCTCCTCTTTGAAATGGTTGGGTTCCGAACTGTCTATGGCGAGCAGCCCGATGGTTGTTTCCTGCACGATCAGCGGCACGCCCAGCCAGGAGCGGATGTGGTTGTGCGGAGGCTCGGCGAACTTCTTATACACCTTCCACGTTTCCGGCAGGTGATAGGGTTTGCCGGTTTCGATCACCACGCTGTTGGGGTTGTCGCCGGGGATGGGGAAACGGATTCCCAGAATGTCGTTGACATTTTCCCAGCCCATCCCGCCGACGATCTCCAGTTCGCCGTCGTCCAGCAATTGTACGGAGGCGCTGTCGTACGGCACGACCTGGTTGAGTTGTTCGAGGATGTGCGAGACGGTGTGATCCATTTCGAGCTTGTCCGCGACCGCCAGGCTTGCCTTTCTTAATATTTCGGAGGTGTTGGCGCGCCGCTTGGCGTCTTCCATGGTTTGGAATTTTTCGAAGGCGAGGGCGATCAACCCGGCAGCCTGCTCGCAAATGGACACCTCTTCGGCTTGGAATTGGCGTTTTTTATCGAAGGAAAAGATGAGCGCGCCGAGTTTGGCATTGCCCGCAATGAGCGGTAATACGATCTCGGAGCGCGAGGTGAAGTTTTTCGCCACTTCGATCTCCACGTAGGGAGAGTTGTAGGCGTCTTCCACGATGAGCGTGTGACCCAGCATGAGAGCGGACTCCGTAAGGGTCTTTTTCCCCGGAGACGGTTGGATCGTCAGGTATGAATCGCGGTAGGGACCGTACGCCGCCAGCGAGGAGGTTTTCCGGTTGATTTCATCCCACAGGGTTATGAAGCATCCGTCGGCGTGGATCAATTCCGCCAGCCGGTCCACGGCGTTTTGCGCCATTTCCCTCAGGGAGTGCGCCCGCAGCGCATCCCGCACGATGTCGTTCAACAAGTTCAGCGATTTTTGCCTGCGCAGCACTCGTTGTTCGGTGCGGGAGCGGGCTTCCGCCGCGCCGAAAATATTTGCGGCGGCGTGGAACGATTCCAGCTCGGTGGGGGTCCACTGACGTTCCTCCCGGGTTTCGTCGAAGAGGATGAAGCCCCACCACTGCTGGTCGACAAAAATGGGAATGACTGCAATCGAAACGCTCCCCAGCGCTTCGAGGAGTTTCCGCTCTTCATCGGGCAGTTCGCGCACAAGTCCGTAAATGGGGTATCCCTGCGACAACGTGTCCTCCCATCTGCTAAAACCGGTTTTGCGCAGCGGTATGTGTTTCAAATCCGGGTTGTTGATTTGCGGCGAAACGCTGGGGGATGCCCATTCGTAACAAAGGCTGGAATGAAGGACGTTATTTTCGTCGGCGTAGTTCATGACCACAAACACACGGGTCACGTCGGCAGACAGCCCGATTTTTTCCAGGACGCCCGGTATATTGTGTTCCCATGCGGATTCCTTGAGGAATTGTTCCGCCGCCAGGCTGATGGACGACATGATCGATTCGCGGCGGCTCAACAACATCTCCACTTCCTTGCGGTTGGTGATGTTGCGCAGGATGACGATGACGTCGGAACGGCTGTGAATCTGCCGGGAATCCCACGTTGCGATGGGGGAAACGCTCACTTCGAAGACCTGTGCCTGGGAGCCGTACCCAACCTTGATCTCCGCCTGATGCTCTTCGCCTGTCAGGTAGGGGGCGAGTTTTTCGGCATAAGTCCCCGAAATTTGGGCAAGCGATTTTCCAATGGCTTCGTTTTCGGTGCAGCCCAGAAGGGTCCCGGCGATGGGGTTGATGTACAAAATGCGCTGCTGCGAGTTCAGGACGATCACACCGTCTTTCATGTTCTTCAGCACGGTTCGGTGTTCGAGTGGAAGGACTTCCAACATGCGGTATCTTGTGATGCCCCAGAACAACCCAAGCGCGGTGGGCAGGAAGAACAACGGGGTGACGTCGAGGTTTTTGATTGGGCTGTTTCCGCTGACGTAGATGCCGCTCCCGATCAGAGGCAGGAGAATCCCAACGATGACGAAGCTGATCTGCACGCGATAGATGCCCGGCTGCTGGATGAGTTCCATCACCAGCAGAACGCACGCCGACAGCAACAATACGTATGAATAGATTACGTGAACCCAAAAGAACACCCCGTATTGAACGTTCAACAGCCGGAGTCCGCCCGCCTCGGAGGATATGGTCTCGCTGCCCCACATAAGATGATGGAGCGGGTTCGTCCAGACCAGGATCAGCGTCAGGACTGGAACGATCCAATACAACAGCCTCGCGCGGAGGGATATCAGGTGACCCCTGCCTGTAAACTCAAAGGCAAAGAACCACAGGAAGACGGGAGTGCTGGCAATGCCGACGTACTCGATTTGCGCAAGAAATAATTTTGAAGACAGGTCCGGGAGGAAGATCTCCAGGCTGTAGTTGAGCGTCCAAAAGGATATGCTGAGCATCATCCATGCGAACGACACGACAGCCCTGGCGGGTCTTCGCCGCCAGGCGTAAATCCCCAGCCAGGCATACGGGATTGCCGTTGCCAGGTAGATGAGAGGGATATAGAGATCGAAGCGGTTTAACATGACCTGTTGCATCCAATAATATCGTATTCTCGAACAGGTTTGCCTGCCATTACAAATGTGTGATGTTATAAAAACTTCGCGCCACAACCGGCGCGAAGTAAAAAGCCCTTGGCTACACAACCACCTGCTGGGGCGAGACCACGTATTGCCACCAGTTGTTGTGGATGCGGTTTTTCCGCCCCGCCGCGCGCGGGAAGTGGTCGAACCACCATTTGTGGTGCGCGCGGATGTTCCCGCCGCCCCATTCCGAAGCATTCACCACCCGCACATCTCCCTTGAAATTCGGGAAGTTCAGCAGCCAGTCGTAGCACTCGCTGTTGACTGGCGCGGGGCTGCCCCAATCGTAATCTGCCTGGCTGTTGGGCGCAAAGTGGATGTTTCCGCACGCGGCTTTTCCCGGCGCGACCTTGTCGTAGCGGATGAACCTCTGCCACAGGTTGGCGTCCCCGGTCAGTTTGCTGAAGGTCTTTTCCATGATGGATTCGGCGCGGTGACCGTATGCCTCGAGCATTTCGCCGATGTGCCGTTCATACGAGAATCCCATGATGACGAAGCGGCGCTTGCTCGCGGAAGTGTCTGCGAGCGGCGGGGCATTGCACCAGAACGCGCCCGGTCCGCCCATGATGGATTCGTAGAAGCCCGCATGGGGAAAGCCGAAAATCCACACCTCGTCAATTTCGTTCCTTGCCACGCGCCCCAGGATGTCGTATTTTTTGATGATGGCGCGGTAATCCACCTCTTGTGGAAAATGCGGCGGGGCGACGCGATTCCAAACGTCCATGTAGGTTTGAGGCGTGTAGCGAAAGCCGTCGGTTTTGGCGGGGAACTCATCCGCGTTGATGCGCTGGACGATCTCGTAACGCGCCAGTCCCTTGCTGACTTCCAGCAGGTCTGTCATGAAGCCGGTCAGCAGGTCTCCCGTGTTTTGCCATTTCATTTTCTGCGAAAGCGTCTCGCCTGTGGAGGCATCCATGACGGGGTCGTAGACGATGGCAAGCGCCCTGCTGCGCGTAATCTGGGCGGGTTCCGTTTCGCTATCGGCTGGGTATCCTTTAAATAGGAATTTAAATAGATCGAAAAACGAAGACAAAAAACTGGACATACTTCCTCCTGGCATCCTCAAGGCATGTTGACGGCGAAATACACCTGACCGTTCACTGCAAGATATAACACGTGATCGGGGCTGACCGCTACGGCGCCGACTGTTCCGGCGGGGATCGGATTCCCGCTTCCCGCCGTCGGGCGGAACTGATTCTGCAATTCGAGCGTGCGCGGCGCGAAACGCATCAGGCTCTGCCCGTCGGCATCCAGCAAAAGGATGGACGGGTCGGGCGGCGCGGCGTATAGGATTTGCGTGAAATGCGCCGCGCCGAACAGGTCAATATCATGATACGCCTGGAAGGGATTCTCGAGCCGCAGGGGGTCTTCGCAATTCGATGCGCTGGTTTCGATGCGGCTGTAGGAGCAGGTCGAGAGGCGCCCGTCGGCGTGGAGCATGTACATTTCGTCGCCTGAAACAACGAAATCAATCACGTCCTGTGTCGGCGTTTGCTGACCGAAGAAAAAATACGGACGGTCTATGTATGTTCCGTCTTTTCCGTTGTAAACCCACACAGCGCGGGACGGCGCATCCAGCACGTACAGCATCCCGTTGTCCAATGCGAAGCCGGTCACGCGCCCCCAGTTCGTATCCGGCGGGGGCAGGGGAATGGCTTGCCCCACCTGACCCGGTTTGCAATACAACAGGTTGCCGTTTGCATCAATGCCGAGCAGGGTCGCATCTATGAAGTTCACAACGGGCAGCGCGAGAATATCCACCAACGGACCGACTGTGTAATTCCCGTACACGCCCGGTTTGCAGTTGAAGGTCGAATCCATTTGGAAGCCGCCCCCCCCGGCGGGAAACGCGCGCAGCGCTTCTCCATTTGCGGCATCGAGCAGATACAAACCGTCATCGCCCGCCGCCATGCGGCTGATCTCGATGCCGGGCTTGGTTGTAAATGCCGGATTGAACTTCATGCGCGTGATGCCGAGCAGGACATCGAGATTGGACTCCGCTTCTTTGCGCAGGTTGATTGTTTCCGTCGTCTGACGGTGTTCCTCCGCCCGATCCACGTTCAATAAGACGTTCTCCCAGGCTTTTCTCTGCTCGATGGGGTTGCTGAGCGCAAGCGCCTGTTCCCGCATCTGCTGCGCCTGGCGGAGATAGGCGTCGTATTGCTCGCTGCGTCCGTAACGGAGGTAGACCACGCTGGCAATCGTCACGATCGTAAGCGGGATGAGGATCGCCATGAACATCATCAGCGTGGACGAAGGCATGGAGGTCGTCTCTGCCGCATCCGTATTTGGCAGGAGACGCGGGAGGAAATTCCGCAGTTTTTCGCCGACGACCTCGCTCCAACGGCGCATGGACTGGATGCCGGTTGCCACCGTTTTTGCCGTCTGGCGCGCGCGCTGGGACGGTTCGCGCGGCGGCTCGGGTTTTGTCTCGATGTTTGGGGCAGGCTGCGGGAGGTCTTCTTCCTCGACGGCGATTTCCTCTTCAGCGGCGTCATCGGGCATTGGCTCAGGCTTGGGTTTTGCGCGGGGAATGGATGCCGGAAAATTGCGCGGCGTGGTTTGGCGCGGTAAGCCTGCCAGCGGATCGGTTGCTTCCTCTTCCTGCGGGGGGATTGCGTACGCGGAAGGTTGCACGACATGGGCGGGCGTGGATTCGGTCTGTTCCGGAGTGGGCAGGCTTGGGCTTGGTTCGGGAGGCGGGGCGGCGTCTTCGACCTTTTCCTCCGGCGACGGGGGAGTCGTTCTTAGAAAATTGAACGCGCCCGTTCCCTCCTTTGGTTGGATCAGAACGGCGTTGAGGTCTTCATGGGTAAGCGTGGTGAGGCGGCGGCGCATCGCTTCGAGCGAGGAAGGTTTTGCATCGCCGAGCGGCGCGACCCATGCGTTTGGAACCCGCCCGCACAAAAGCAGAAGATCGCCTGCGTTGAGGCTGGTCTGCGTGTAATGGATGCTGACGCTTTGACTCGAGCCCAGCCCCTTGCCTGAAATCGCAGGCTCATAAAATTGGCGCGTCTCGTCCTGACCGAACCAATACGCCTGCATCGGTCCGCTAAAGGATAGGATGCACTGCGTGTCGCGGATCGAGGCAAGCAGCAGCCAGCCAAGCGCATACTGCCCCCGCGCGCTTGTGGACATGTTGCGTTCGAGCAGGGTTTTGTTTACAAAATCGGCGGAGGCGCGCAACGCGCTGGTGACGGCGCGCGGCGTTTGGTAGTAAACACGCGCGGCGCCTTCCGCAAGATCATGATATTCACTGGCGGTGAACGCGGAATTTCCCGCCAGCACAAGATACGCGATCAGGCGGTCTTGTTCGCGCCCGCGCGCGGCATTTCGAGGCGGCGCAAGCGCCAGCACGCCGGGCATGTTTGCGTCTTCCTGTCCGTTAATGCGATAAAGCGATGAGAGATTGAGATCGAGAGGCATGTAAGATTATCGCGCGGTTTTCTATCCTAATGGATGCGATTGCGCTATCATTATACTGGTAAAATTCGGCGGCTATGGACTATACACTTCATAAAGACTTCTCTGAAATAAAGGAACAGGAATGGAACGAATTCCTGAAAGGCGCTGTCACAGACACGCCCTTTCAACGTTACGAATATCAATCCGCATGGTGGGCGCATCGCGGCGGCGGCGAATGGAGGAACGCGCAGCTCGTCCTCATCAGCGCGCGCGAGAATGACAAACTCATCGGCTTTGCGCCGCTTTTCATCGAAGAATACGACGGACGAAAAGCGTTGCTGCTAAACGGAAGCATCGAAATATCGGATTATCTCGACGTGATCGTTCGCCCGGATGACCACGCCCGCTTCCTCTCCGGTCTGCTGGATTTTCTCGCCTCCAACCTTGCCGACAACTGGTCTGCCCTCGATTGGTATAACCTCCCCGACGATTCCCCGACTCTCGCCGCCTTCAAGGCGGAAGCCGCCCAACGCGGCTGGACATATCACGAGGAGGTCTATCGCCCCACGCCGCGCATCGCCTTGAACGGCGGCTTCGACGAATATCTTTCCCGCATAGACAAAAAACAACGCCACGAGATCCGCCGTAAACTGCGCCGCGCGGCGGAATCCGGGCGGGTGAACTTCACCATCGTGCCGAAGGATGCGGACATCGAGCCTGAATTGGAATCCTTCTTCCACTTAATGATCCAGGAGCCGAACAAGGCGCTTTTTCTCAAAGATGTCATGCGCCACCAGATGTCTCATGCCATCCGCTCCGCGCACGAATACGGCTATCTCTGGCTTGCCTTCCTCGAAGTGGACGGCGTCAAGGCGGCGGCTTCGCTCAATTTCGATTACAACAACAAACTCTGGGGCTACAACTCCGGCGTCAGCCGCGAGTACATGGAACTTTCCCCCGGCTGGGTGTTGATGGCGAAAGTCATCGAGTGGTGCTGTGAAAACGGACGGCATGAATTCGATTTCATGCGCGGGGATGAGGAGTACAAATATCGTTTTGGGGGAGTGAACAAATACGTGATGCGGGCGAGGTTGACCCGATAATTTTGGAATCCTGAAGTTCCTATCTACCTGACAGTTTTAAGACCGGACGCTGATGAACGCTGGAAACGCTGATTTTGATAGACTTTTTTGGGTAATTTTCACAATCCGGCGCGTAAAAACAGCCTTGCATAATTTACAAGGCTGTCACGGTTTACATTTCACGTAATTCGTTTATCCGCCCCCGCTCACGCCGCCGACAATTCCCCCGTCTGTCAGTTTTTTCAAATCATTCAGCGCGGCTTCGATTTCCTCCGGTTTGACCGGTCGGTCTTCGTCGCGGTGTTTCAGCGCGCCCGCCTTTGCCTTCTCCAATGCCAATTCTTTGATGGAGGCATTATTGGCAATCGCCTCCTTGACCAGCGCCGCGCCCTGCGAATAACCGATGACCGGGTTCAATGCCGTCACGATGATGGCGTTCTTCGAGAGCCAGCCTTCCGCTTTTTCCTTGTTGGCGGTTAACCCTTTTACCGCGCGCTCGGTAAACGCATTCACCGAGCCGATCACCACCTGCATCATCTCGAAGAGATTATGCGCGATGATGGGCATCATCACGTTCAATTCCAACTGTCCAGCCTGCACTGCCATTGCAACCGTTGTGTCACAGCCGATGACGTGGAACATTGCCTGATCCAACATCTCCGCCAGGACGGGGTTGACCTTGCCCGGCATGATGGATGAACCCGGCTGAACGGCGGGAAGGCGAATTTCGTCGAGACCGGTTGAAGGTCCGGAGGAAAGGAGGCGGAAGTCGTTCGCAATGCGGATCAAGGTCAGCGCGAGAGTCCGCAATGAGGCGGAGAAGTCCGCCGCATCCGCCATGGATTGCATGGATTCGAACAGGTTATCGGACGTCTGCAATTCGATGCCGGTCATGCTGGACAGGGTCTTGACGATGCGCGGGTGATATTCGGGATGCGCGTTCAACCCGGACCCGACGGCTGTGCCGCCGATGCCGAGCCGTCTCAACCCTTCGGCAGACCTGCGAATTCGTTCACTGTCCCGTTCGATTGCTTTGGCATACGCGCCGAATTCCTGACCGAGACGCACAGGCACGGCATCCTGCAAATGGGTGCGCCCCGATTTGACGACATCATCGAATTCCTTCGCCTTTGCCTCCAGCGCGGATTGAAGATTTCTCAACGAAGCCAGCAGTTCATCCAGCCGCCACAACGCGCCAAGACGAATGGATGTGGGAATCACATCGTTCGTGGATTGCGCCATGTTGACGTGGTCGTTCGGGTGGACGTAATACTTGCCGATCCCGCCGCCGAGGATTTGCGAGGCGCGGTTGGCGATCACTTCGTTTGCGTTCATGTTGTGGCTCGTTCCCGCGCCCGCCTGGAACGGGTCCACCATGAATTCCGTGTCCCATTTGCCGTCCATCACTTCGGTGGCGGCTTGCACGATGGCATCCGAAAGTTGTTTGGCGGTGAATTTTTTCCCGTCCACTTCGCGGTCATTGAACAGACCCAGCTCGAAGTTCACAATCGACGCGGCGCGTTTGACCGCCGCCACCGACCAGATGAATGCCCGCCAGGGGCGCAACCCGCTGATGGGGAAGTTCTCCACCGCGCGCTGGGTTTGAACGCCGTACAAAGCCGAAGCCGGAACCTGCAATTCCCCCAGCGAGTCTTTTTCCTTGCGAAAGTCTTTGGTTGTCATGTCATCTCCACACAATGATTCGGGGCGTCGCCCCGTTTTTTCTTATTGTACACCCTTCCCCTTCCCATGCCGCTCGTCCGCCCAATATTGAGGGAGTATTCAGATTCTGTAGAATCGCCTATCAGAACATTTTTCGTTTTTTTTTTTACCGCCAAGTTGTCAAGCCGCCAAGTTTCTTCTTTTTCTTGGCGTTCTTGGCGGCTTGGCGGTTCATTTTGGGAATTTGTACAGAGTGAATTTTGGGAAAGAATCTACAACA
>JAGUZU010000004.1 GCA_020060625.1 Anaerolineales bacterium
AGTGCAAGGAAAGTTATTTGATTAACAATCTACAGTAGTAGCACGCCTTCCAGGCGTAATGGCTCTAAAGCCACCGCCTTTGGCGGTGGTCGTTTACTTTTACAGTTTAACATACCCACACTTTACCTTATTATACGATTGTCCATTTAATTGCGGCTTTCTATTCTCTCCTGCCTAATGAAACTGTAATCTCCCCTGCAAACCTGCTCTTTCTTTTGTGGGTATAATCGCCTGCATGGAATTTTTCTTCCCCGAAGACAATCTCACCCGCGCCGTGCCGGAAGAGACGCGCATCACGTCTCTCAGCGCCGCGCCTTATCCCGATGGACGCCGTTTGCGCGTCAACATTGACGTTACGCCGTTTCAGAAACGCCCGTATATCGAGGTCTCGCTCAACGATGCGGACGGCGAGGAAGTCGCCTCCACGAACATTGTCGAGCCGATGAGCTGGAAAATCGAATTCACCATGCACATCCGCGGCGAACTGCGCAACCCGTACACCGTCAATGCCCGGCTGTACTATCCCGATGACGGTCCCTCGGATGAGCCGCGCCAGTTCTCGTTCAATGTGGAACAAGACCCTAACGGACTCGAAGACCTTTAGGTCCGCTGAACATTCCCCATGTCGTTTCATTTACAGCCTCATCGCGCGAAGATCAGTTTGTTTTTGATCGTCGGTCTCTTGCTGGCTGGCTGTCTCCAGCCGGAAGAGGCTCCATTGCCCGACCAGCCGTCCCTGAGCAGCGAGGCGACGGAGATTCCCGAAGTCACGCCGGGGGTCAACGAAAGCGACCTTGTCTTTCTGTCCATCGAAGAGAACGGCTATGCCCATCTCTTCATCTTTCATCCGCAGGATTTTCCCCTCACGCGCATCACGAGCGGCGACTGGAATGACATCGCTCCCGCGTTGAATTCCGACAGAACCCGTCTCGCCTTCGCCTCAGACCGGGACGGATTCTGGAATCTGTATGTGATGGACCTCGCGACGGGAAACGTTACGCAGGTGACGAATTCGCCTCAATATGACTCCGCTCCATCCTGGTCGCCGGATGGACAGTGGCTCGCGTTTGAGACCTACGAGAACGACAACCTTGAGATTTCCGTGGTCAACGTGGAAACGGGCGAGATCGTTCCGCTGACCCAGCATCCTGCTTCCGATCACTCGCCTGCCTGGGCGCCAGATGGACGGCATGTGGCGTTCATCTCCTCGCGCGGCGGCGACAGCGACGTCTGGCTGGCGAACCTCGACCTTGCAGGGG
This sequence comes from Anaerolineales bacterium, assembly GCA_020060625.1. GTDB lineage: Bacteria > Chloroflexota > Anaerolineae > Anaerolineales > Villigracilaceae > Villigracilis. Next base: position 1,260 of record JAGUZU010000004.1, read on the forward strand.
AGGAACGCTATCAGAACCTGAGCAACACGCCTTTTGCTTCGGAGAACTCCCCGCTTTGGAATTATGACGGCTCGCGTTTGCTGTGGGCGTCCATTTCGCAGACGGTGGGTTTCAGCGGCTTGTACATTTGGGATGCCGCGAACCCGACCCGCGCCGCGCATTGGGTGGGCGATGGCATTGTCGGCGCGTGGAATGAAAACGCCAGCCGCGTCATGGCGGTGGTCAGCGCGCCGAACCAAACATTCCTTACCTCGTATGATCTCGAAGGTAATTTGCTGCTTTCATCCATTCCGCTCAATGGACGTGTGCGCGGCATGGACTGGGGTTTTGCCAAATTGACGTCTCCTTTGCCTGCGGTGTTCGCGCAGGCGGCGCAAGTCACGCCGCCCGCTTTGTGGGCGCCTGCCGTCGCATCCGGTGTGGAAGTGCCGAATCAGCGCTGGTACGTTGTGCCGATCGAAAATGTGCAGGCTCCGTACCCGCAATTGCATGATCTCGTGGACGAATCCTTCAACGCCTTGCGGTTGCGCCTCATCCTTGAAACCGGCTGGGATGCGCTTGCCAGCCTTGAGAACGCCTTCGTTCCGCTCACGACAAATCTCGAACCCGGCTTCGAAGAGGACTGGCTTTACACGGGACGCGCCTTCGCAGTCAATTCGCTCATGTCCAACGTCGGCTGGATGGTGACCTTGCGCGAAGATATTGGCGCGCAGACCTATTGGCGGGTGTACGTCCGCGCCAGCGTGCAGGATGGTTCGCTCGGCGAGCCGATCCACAACGCGCCCTGGAATTTGAACGCGCGCTACGACCTCGATCCGCGTACCTATGAGCAGGGCGGCGAGTATGCCGTCGTCCCGCCGGGGTATTGGGTGGATTTGACCTCTCTCGCCGCCGCCTACGGTTGGGAGCGCCTGCCTGCCCTCCCGACCTGGCGCACGTATTACGCAGGATCGCGGTTTACCACCTTTGCCATGACAAATGGGATGACTTGGTATGCCGCCATGCAGGAACTGTATCCGCCGGAGGCGCTCGTCACGCCGACAAGGGTTCTCGCTCCGACTCTGACTCCGACCAGTACTGCCACCTACACCCCGACGCCTCGTCCCACCCGCACCCCGCGCATGACCTTCACGCCTTCTTCCACGCCGACGATCACGCTTACGCCTGCCCCGCCTACTCCCACACCCACCCCGCCAACGGTGATTCCGTAACTTTGATTTTTTTTGGAGTCAGGGAACTCGTGTGTCCTTTTGCACTTTTCCAAAGTAACGAGCAATAAATCTGCGGGCAGTACCGCAAGATTTATCTTGCGTGTGGGCGGTTTCCCGCTAAATCAGGTCGCAACATGATGAAGATTAACAAATTAATGCCGTCACCATGCGTAGTTGGCGTTCTCCCTGGACTGTCCGTCCAGGACAGGCTAACGCCAACGGGCGCGTAAG
>JAGUZU010000117.1 GCA_020060625.1 Anaerolineales bacterium
CTTCATTTTTTTCTTGGCGTTCTTGGCGGCTTGGCGGTTCATTTTGGGAATTTGTACAGAGTGAATTTTGGGAAAGAATCTACAACATTTGAATGCTCCAACGCAGGGAGGGAAAAGTTCGACGCTCGACGTTCGACTATAATCTGCCCCATGCGCTTTGATCTCTGCCTGCCCTGGTACTGGGAATACGACGACGCCTTTGCAGGCATGGTGGCATCCGCTTGTAACGAGCAGGGGCAGTCCCTCTGGCAAATCACGCCGGAGAACCTGCTTGAATCCGTCACATCTTTATACAAAGGCAAAACATCTTTTCAAACCCTCCTTGACCGGTCGCAAGGAGACAATCGCTTCGTTCCCATCGTCCGCTGGGCAAAGGAAAATGGAAGGCGGCGCATCAATCCCGCCGAAGTCTCCGCCTGGTCGGAGGACAAAGCGACGATGCACCTCGAACTAATCAACGCAGGGATATACACGCCGTATACCATTTTGCTCGCGCCTTTTCTTGAACAGCCCGTATTACCGCACCTGGAGTTGACGCCGCTTGGCAAACAATTCGTCATCAAGCCGTCGCACGGAGGAGGAGGCGAGGGTGTCATCATGGGCGCATCCTCGCTTGACCAGGTCCTGCGCGCCCGCATGGAATTCCCCGAACAAAAATACCTGCTTCAAGCCACCGTCACGCCGCGCACCATCCACGGACAGCCCGCCTGGTTTCGCGTGTTCTACGCCGCTGGAAAGACCTACCCCTGCTGGTGGCATCCGTTGACGCATGTCTATTCCATCGTCACGTTGCAGGATGAACACCGGCACGGTCTCGCTCCACTTCACGACATCACCCAACGCATCGCCTCCCTCTGCAAACTGGATTGGTTCTCGACTGAGATCGCCCTCACGCTCGAAGAGTTCATCGTCGTGGATTACGTCAATGACGGGATTGACACCCGCATCCAATCCAAGGCGGTGGACGGTGTGCCTGATGAGGTCATGCAGGAAATCGCAAGGCAGTTGGCAGGAATCGCAAAGGAAGAAAGCGGGAAGCAGTAGCCGCTGCCTTTTCGCATTCCGCCTTCTGTTTTTCAGCAACCAAACCCGCCTCGCCTGCGTAGATTTCCCCAGCCCAACCAAGGAGTTCTCATGTCCAATATTCTCGAAGTTCAAAATCTGGTAAAACAATACGGGGATTTTACGGCTGTCAAAGGAATTTCTTTCGACATCAGAGACGGAGAAATTTTCAGCCTGCTCGGTCCAAACGGCGCGGGGAAGACGACCACGATCTCGATGCTTTCCACGCTGTACGCCCCAACATCAGGCGACGCGACGATTGCGGGACACTCCGTCAAGCAGAAACCGATGGCGGTACGGAATGCCATCGGCGTGGTACCGCAAGACCTTGCACTATACGAAGACCTGACCGCGAGGGAAAACCTCATCTTTTGGGGGCAGATGTACGGCTTGAGCGGTAAATCGCTCGCCGCGCGCGTGGACGAAGTGCTGGAACAGATCGGATTGACCGATAAGGCAAAAGACCGCGTGAAAACCTATTCAGGCGGGATGAAACGCCGCGTCAACATTGGGGTGGGCTTGCTCCACAAACCCAATCTTCTCTTCATGGACGAACCCACCGTCGGCATTGACCCGCAGTCGCGCCGCGCGATTTTGGACACAGTGAAAGACTTGAACAAACAAGGCATGACCGTTCTCTACACCACACATTACATGGAAGAAGCCGAAGAACTTTCGCATCGCGTCGGCATCATTGACCACGGTGAGTTGATCGCGCTCGGCACGCGGAAGGAACTGACCAGACAGGTCGGGCAGACCGAAACGCTCATCCTGCACATCGGCGAGAACGAAGACCCCGAAGCGCTGGTAACGGCATTGAAGGATATAGACGGTGTGCTGGAAGTCAATGCGATTGACCATGAGATCGCCGTCATCACGCACGCAGCGAAGGATGTGCTTGCTCCCGTCGTGACCAAAGCCAATGAGCGCGGGATCAAAATTCACTCGATTGACATCCGCGAGCCGAATTTGGAAGCGGTGTTTTTGCATTTGACGGGCAGGGCGTTGAGGGATTGAAGAAAGAGAAAAGAAGAAAGAATTTTGCATCTTTCCTCTTTCTTCTTTCATTCTCTTGGAGATACAAATGATCAAAACATTTCTCATCGGCATCAAAGACCTGAAACTCATCTTCCGTGACCGCGCGGCGTTGATTCTCATGCTCGTCGCGCCATTCCTGCTCACGCTCGGCATGGGGCTGGTCACCGGGCGATTCAGCGGAAGTTCCAACACAGGCATCGCGGATATTCCCGTCATCATCGTCAACTTGGACAAGGAGCAATTGGGGAATGCGCTGGCAGATGTGTTTACAGTGGAGGAACTGGCTGAATTGGTCGAACCAACTTTCAGCGAAGATTCTGAAGCGGCGCGCATCGCCATAGACGAAGATACCGCCGCCGCGGCGATCATCATCCCGGAAGGATTCACGCGCAGCGTCATCCCGCAACAGGGAACATTCGACGAAGAACCCGAAGCGCTGCAAATCGAAGTGTATGCGAACCCCGCAAGACCGACTGGCGCGGGCATCATTAAATCCATCGTGGATGAATTCATCAGCCGCGTGGAAGAGGGGCGTATCAGCGGACAGACGGCGATTTTTCAGATGATCATCAGCGGGCGCATCACGCCGCAACAGGGCGAGCAGGCGGGCATGGACATGGCGCGGCGGTTGGAAGACAGCCCGACTGACAACACGCTGGCGATCAAACTCAACACCGATACAAGTGGCGGCGAAGCGGTGCAATTCGACGTGCTGGCATATCTCGCGCCCGGCATGGCGTTGATGTTCCTGATGTTCACCGTCAGTTACGGCGGGCGTTCGATCCTTGCGGAAAAAGCGCAAGGCACACTGCCGCGCCTGCTCGTCTCGCCCACCAACTCCGCGCAAATTTTGGGCGGAAAGGTCTTCGGCATTTATCTGACAGGCGTGGCGCAAATGCTGATCCTGATCGGCGCATCGTCCATACTCTTTCAATTGAAATGGGGCGACCCGCTCGCTGTGCTGACGCTGGTGCTTGCCGCCGTGTTCGGCGCGTCGGGTTGGGGCATGCTCATCACTGCGCTGGCACGCACGCCCGCGCAGGTCGGCAGTGTCGGCTCGGCGGTCATGTTGATCTTCGGCATTCTCGGCGGAAGTTTCATCAGCCTCGAGCAGATGCCGCCCGCCGTGCAGATGGTCAGCAAGATCACGCCGAACGCCTGGGCGTTGGATGGATTTACGACTCTTGCTCTCGGCGGGACTCTCTCGCATCTTTCCACGCCGATCACTGCCCTGCTGACGATGGGCTTGATCCTGTTCCTGATCGCGGTGGTATTGTTCGGGAAGAAGAATTTGGCGCAGAAGTAATGTCGTTGCGAGGAGGAGCGGAGCGACGACGAAGCAATCCCCTGTGCAAGAAGATTGCTTCGTCGCAAAGAGCAAGAGCGCTCCTCGCAATGACATGTATGGAGCAATTATGAAAAAATTATTTGCCATTGCATGGAAGGATGCAATCATCCGTTTTGCAAGTTCGTCGGAGTTGCTGTTCTTCATCATCCTGCCAGTTGTTTTCACCTTCCTGCTCGCAGGCGGGACGCCTTCGGGGGACGAAGATAATCGCATTCGGCTGGTCGTCGTGGACTTGGCGGATACATCCATCTCGCGCGAGATATTCACAGAGTTGGAAAAATCCACCGCAGTGCGACCCGAATACTTCCCGTTGGCTGAAGCGGAAGAGATGTTCGATGCCCGCCGCGCGTCGTCGCTGTTGATCATCCCCGGGGGCTTGGACGTGGCATCCATTCAGAACGGCACAGCGGAGTTGGACTTCCGCAAACAGCCGAACAACATGAACGCCACTGTCGCGGAACGCGCTGTGCAGACCGCAATTCGGCGTGTGAGCAGTTCGATGGGCGCGGCAAACATGGCGTTGGAAGAGGCGAAGGCGCGCGGCACATTTGAATCGTCCGAAGCCGAACAAGTCTACTTCAACGAGTCACTGGAACTCGCGCAAAAATTACAAACCGATGCGCCCGAGCGCGTGACCGTGATCGAAGGCAGCACGCCCGACTCGGTGGAGTATGATCCGCGCGCCAATTCATCGGCGGGACAGTTGATTACGTGGGTGTTCATTCCGCTGTTTGGCATCTCTGCGCTGTTTGCGTACGAACGCCAACAGGGAACCCTGCGCCGCATCCTGACCACACCGACAAGCAAAGCCACCTACCTGCTGGGGACGATCTCAGGGCAGGTCTTCATGGCATTGATCCAGATGTCGCTGTTGGTTCTGTTCGGGGTCTTTGTGATGGGACTTGGCTGGGGGCGCGACCTGCCTGCGCTCTTCGTCATTTTACTATGCGCAGCACTGGCGGCGGGAGCCATTGGCACGGCGATGGGAACCTTCGTCAAGACCGAAGGTCAAGCCAGCGGATTAAGCATCATGGCGGGCATGGTCATGGCGCTGATGGGCGGCTGTTGGTATCCGCTGGAGTTGTTCCCTGCCGCAGTGCAGAGTATCGTGAAAATCCTTCCCACCACTTGGGCGATGCAGGGAATGTTGGACTTGGTCTTGAGAAACGGCGGGCTGGTGGAGATTCTCCCCGAAGCGGGCGTGCTGCTCGGTTTTGCAACGGTGTTTTTTGGGGTGGGGGTGGCAAGGTTTAGATATGAATAGAAGGCAGGCGTATCCGGCGCAAAAAATCGTGTATCATTGGCGCAGGAGATTTTACTTATGACCAACCAGGAACTCCTCAACCGCATCACCATTAATCCCAACATGGCGTTTGGAAAACCCACCATCCGCGGATTGCGCTACTCGGTGGAATGGCTGCTCGAAACGCTCAGTTCGGGCATGACAAACGAAGAAATCCTTGCGGATTACGAAGACCTTGAACCCGCCGATATTCAGGCAGTTTTACTGTACGCGGCGCGATTGAGTCAGGTCAAACGGATGAGTCTGGTCAACGTATGAATTTTCTCATTGACGCCAATCTGCCGCGCCGCCTGACACGCATTTTTCAAGAGCGCGGACATCATGCCGTTCACACATTGGATTTACCCGCAGGCAACGCAACTGCAGATTCAGTTCTGCTGGATTACTCGGAGCAAAACAACTGTGTCATCACAACAAAGGATTCCGATTTCAGCACATCTTTTTGGCTGCAAAACCGCCCCGACAAATTATTACTCATCTCCACTGGAAATATAAGAAACGCTGACCTGGAAACTTTATTGGTTGCAAATTTCGACCAGTTGATTTCAGCGCTGGATGAGAACCGTTTTGTCGAATTGACGCGCGAGCATGTAATCGTCCACGCGTAAGTTCTTCGAAAAAAGAGGCAGTTCAAATGCAACTGCCTCTTTTTTTTCTTTAACACAAAATCCTAGGTCACCCCGCCTTCTCCAAATAATCGCTATACGCCCCTTGATACTCCTTCAATCCTTTATCTTCTATAACCAATAACCGCTCCACTGTCCGATCCAAAAAATAACGGTCGTGGGAAATAATCAACACCGTGCCGAGGAAGTCTTCGAGCGCGTTTTCGAGCACTTCGGCGGAGGCGATGTCGAGGTTATTGGTGGGTTCGTCCAGCAGGAGAAAGTTCGCGCCAGAGAGCACAACGAGCGCGAGTTGAAGCCTGCTCCGCTCGCCGCCGGAGAGTTCGCCAATTTTCTGCGAGACTTGCTTGTACGTGAAGAGATAGCGCAACAAAAACGCCGTCGCCCTGGATTCGCTCATCTCGCCCGCATAGCGGACTGCATCCAGCACGGTTTGGTTGAAATCGAGCGTTTCATGCTCCTGCGCGTAATGTCCAATGGATACGCTCGGACCGATTTTTATCTCGCCTGCGTCAGGCGCTTCCTGTCCAAGAATCATCCGCAGCAGCACGGACTTCCCCGCGCCGTTTGCGCCGATAAGACCGACCCGCTCTCCATGCCAGATGGTCTCATTGAGATTCGAGAAGACCACTTTTTCGCCAAACGACTTCGAGACACCCGTCAATTCCAGCACCTTGTTCGAGCCGCGCCAACCATTGAGTTGCAGTTCCATGCGTCTGCGCTCGATGACAGGCTTTTCGACCTTCTCCATCTTGTCCAGCCGTTTCTGCATGGACTTGGCTTTCCGCGAAAGGTCTTCGTTATCGTACACCTTTCCCCAAATTGCGAGACGTTTGATCGCCGCTTCGAGTCGTTTGATCGTGTGCTGCTGCGCGCGGAACATTTCCTCCTGCCGCGCAAGCCGCATCTCCTTGTCGTTGATGTACGAAGTGTAATCGCCTTCGAAGACGGTCATTTTGCCGTCTTCCAATTCGGCGATGTGCGTGACAGCAGCATCCAGCAGATAGCGGTCATGCGAGATGATGACAACCGTGCCGTCATATTCGCGGATGAGTTTTTCGAGATATATTTTTCCAGGCAGGTCGAGATGATTGTCCGGCTCATCCAACAGCAAGACATCCGGTTTGACGAGCAGCAGCCGCGCCAAGCCGACCAGTTTCTTCTGCCCGCCGCTCAACACAGACAGGGGCTTGGTCAATTCGCTTCGAGCGAGTCCCAGCCCAAGCAGGATTCCCCTAACTCTCTCCGGGTACGAGTCGCCGCCAAAGGAATCGTATTCTTCGATGAGTTGATGCTGACGTTCGAGCGCTTGTTGAAGTCTGCGTTCATCGTTATAGACTTCGGGGTCGCCCAGGCTTTTTTCCACGCGCTCCAATTCCGCATGGATTTCTGCCACGCGCGGGTTGCCGTCCATCGCGGAGTCGAGCGCCGTCAGCGTAAGGTCAAGCTCGGGTTGTTGGGGCAGGTATCCCGTAGAGACGAGGCGGGCGCGGGTGATACTTCCGCCCAATTCGGGAGCGTATTCCCCTTCGATGAGTTTGAACAACGAAGACTTCCCCGCGCCGTTCGCTCCGATCAGACCAATGCGCTGTCCGCGCTGGATCTCCCAGTTGAGATTCTCGAAGATGCGCTTTGCGCCGAGGACGAGGGTGATGTTTGAGAGTTGAATTTGGATCATGGTTGGCTTCCTAGGTCACCCTGAGTGCCAGCGAAGGGTCTCCAAGTTATTGGCAGAGATGCTTCGCCTCGCTCAGCATGACACGAATACGATTAAACAAAAAAAGCCGTGGCGCTGCAGCGCCACGGCGTGTGAAAGTTGATACAACGTTCAGCGTACAGGCGCAATACGATAAGGAACGGCGTTGTCGAAGCCGTTAATAGCCATAGCGAAAATGGGTTTGCCGGTGCTGAATTTGTAACGCATGCGCGCGATTATACCTGATTTTCGGCGGCGAGAAGTTCTTCGATGTGATCGAGGATTTTGCGATTGCGCGCGCCGCCATAAAGAATTTGCGCCGCGATCTCCCTATCCAGCGGTTCGCTTGCTCCGAGGTCGGCAGCGATCATTTGCAAAAGTTTCCGGTCGCATTTATCGAGCAGGTCCTCGGCGGTTTGGACGTCTTCGGGAAGCCACATCCTGCGGTTCCAAATGCGTTCGCTTGTGTCGTTGTCGAACTCGAAAGAAAAGGTGTGGAAGAGTTGGTGAAGCGTATCCTGCACAAGGCTGGGTTCGATGGCGGGCGCAGCATTCGAGAAAAATTCCTGCGCGAATTCCTTTAACTCGTTGAAGGTAAAATCGGGGTTTGCTTTCACGATGTCGAAAGTTTTGTAGATGATCACCGGGCGAAAGGACGTGGGCGTCATGCGAATCTTGTTCGCCGCGAGGATGTTCAAATACCGTTCGAGCCGCTTTTCAGGCGGGATCGGCGCGGGCTGGCTTCGGGTCTGATGCGCGGCATGGTTATTGTTCTGCTTCGAGGCGGGCTGGTGGTTCGATCTCTGCTGACCGCCGTTCGAACCGACCTTTTTGAATTTGCCGACGCCCTGCCATTTATCGTAGAAGACGAATTTGTCGCAGGCGGTCACGAGGTAATCCGCCGTCGTTCCGCTGACGCCCATGCCGATGACGGTCTTGCCGTGCGCGCGCAGGCGGTGTACCAGTTCGGTAAAGTCGCCGTCGCCGGAGACGAGCAGGACGTGGGTGAAGGCGTCCTTCTCGCTGTAGAACAATTCCAAAACGTCGATCACGATGCGGATGTCCGCCGCATTCTTCCCGCGCTTGCTGTTGACGTGGATCAACTCCACGCCGAGGCTGAGCAGTTGGCGTTGTTTGCTGGCGGCTTCCGCCCAGTCGGCGTAGGCGCGGCGCACGACGACACGCCCCAGCTGTGAGGCGTGGTTGAAGATGCGGTTCCAGTCCACATCCACGTTCCTGCCCAGAACCTCCTCCACGCTTATCTCGATGTTGTCATAATCAATGAAAACGGCTACCTGTGTATCCTGTCCCATTCAAAACTCCAAATTTTTCCAAAGTATAGCATAGCGCGGCTTGCAGCCGCAACCAAAGTAAGTCGGATTGGCAATCCGACCTACGCGCAAAATCTTCGTGGTAGGCATAGTTTTTACAGAGCAATACTATAGCGCGGCAAGCCGCAGCCAAAGTAAGTCGGATTGGCAATCCGACTTACGCGCAAAATCTTCGCGGTAGGCGCAGTTTTTACAGAGCAATACTATAGCATAAAATTCTGTGGCAAAATAAGGTCATGTCCATCCAACTGACCACACTGAGCCAATCCTCCCTGCAGGATTACAACGACTGTCCGCGCCGGTTCGAACTGCGCTATTTACAAAAACTGGCGTATCCCGCCATCGAAACCGAACCCGCGCTCGAAAACGAAAACCATCAAAAAGAAGGCGAGCATTTTCACCGGCTGGCGCAGCAGTATTTCATCGGCGTTCCCGCCGGGCAGGTTGCAAAACTGGCAAACACCGACAACCTGCAACGCTGGTGGGAGAATTTTATTAATAATAAAAACCTGACAGCTATTAAAGACCTATCAGGTTTGCGAACTGAAGTAACGTTATCCGCGCCGCTGGGAAATTTTCGCCTGATCGCAAAATACGATCTTATCGCGCGCGACTCTGATAAATTCATTATCTACGATTGGAAGACCTATCGCAAACGCCCCAAAACCGAATGGCTTGCCATCCGCTGGCAGACGCGCGTCTATCGCGCCCTGCTTGTCCGCGCGGGGGCGCACCTCAACGGCGGCGCGCCCATCCAGCCTGAACAGGTCGAGATGCGTTACTGGTTTGCCGATTTTCCGAACGACCCCGCCATTTTTCCTTATCAAACCGACCTATTCAAACGGGACTGGGACGCATTGACCCGCCTCGCCGAAGAAGCGACGTCCGCTTCAGACTACCCGAAAACTGATGACACAGCCCGATGCAGTTACTGCCCTTACAGGTCGTATTGCAATCGCGGTTCCCGCGCGGGAGACGCGCCCGACGCCGAACTCGAAACCGAAGCCGAAGAATTATTCGACATCAATTTCGAGCAGATCGGGGAGATCGAGTTTTGATTCACCGAATGATCACCCCGAAATGATTCGCCACCGCCCGCTCGCGCCCGGGGATGTAATTGTCAACCGGCGAATTCAAGACCACTGCGTTTCCATCCTCCCCTTCAACCGCCAGCGTGGACGAGCCGCCGCCATCCAGCGTCATGGCGAAGTGGGCGTCCAAATCCCGCATTAATTCCGCCAGTTCCCGAAAGGTCGCACCCGCGCTGTAAAACGGCTGGCGTCCATCCACCACCACAAGATACACGTACCGCCCGTTTCGATTCACGCCAATCGCCGTGCGCGGCTGGATGGCTTCATCGTCCAAGCCGGGGACGATCTCGCCGCCCAAAACCAACATGCGGTCTCCTGAAATCGCGTGGAAGATATTGCCCGGCTGGCGTAAAAACGTCAGTTCGTTCCTGCGGCTGACGTACAGCGTCGGTTCGGGTTTTTCGTTCTGCAAGCCGTCCGCATAGACCGTTCCCCGATATGCGGCAAATCCGTTCGGCGTGACCGGGTCGCCGCTGTGCGGATAATAATCCACCGGGCTGCGCGACCACCAGGGAAAGAAGCCGTCGCCGTTGATCGCAACCTGCAAGCCGAACTCTTCGAGGAACTCGGAGGTCGTGCGGGCTTTCACCGTCCCTCCCTCCACATCGCCGGGCGGCGTGACGATGAATTGCGCGTCCTGTAATCTTCTGTCAATCACAATTACGTGTGCGATCATCGCGTGCGGCAGATAACGAATGATGCGGCGGTAGGTCACGCCTTCGTAAAGTTCATGCTTCACCGGAACGGGCGCGGGACGCCCAAGGGTAAACAGGAAATAAACACCCGCAAGAATCGCTATTCCTGCCGCGAGCGGCACAAGCCATGATCGAAATTTCCTGAATTTCATCACGCGATACGCAAAATAAATTTTGCGTTACGTCACGATCTCCGCTTCTGCCTTTCGCATGGACTGGAAGGATTCGATTGCCACTTCCAGCATGGCGAGGTCGGGTGTGCGGGTGGTGAGATGCTGTAATGCCAGGTTGGGCTTGATCATCCATTGCACGATGGGGCTGCCCAGATTATTCGCCGTCCAGCGGATGTATTCGACGGCAATGCCCGCCAAAATGGGAATGAACAATATCCGCGTGGCAAGCCGCCATAAGATCGGCAAAGGTCCCAAAGCAGTAAAGACCAAAATCGAGAGCAGCACCAGCGTCAGCAGGAATGCCGTCCCACAGCGCGGATGCTCGATGGGATATTTCGCCACGTTCTCGGGCGTTAACTCCGCGCCCGCTTCGTAGGCGTTGATGGTCTTGTGTTCCGCGCCGTGATACATGAACACGCGCTTGATATCCGGCATGAAACCAATCGCCCAGATGTAGCCGACCAGTAATAACAGGCGAAGCACGCCTTCGAGCAGGTTGCCGATCCAAAGCGCAGATGTGGTCTGGGCAAGCGCATGTTCCACCCAGCCGCCGATTCCGGCGGGAAGCAAAAAGAAGAGTCCAATGCCGATGGTGAGAGACAAGCCCAATGTCAGGTAAAGAGCCGGTCCCTCCAGTTTTTCATCCTCGCCGGTTTGCGTGTTCGCCGAAAGCGTGAGCGCGCGCATCCCCAAGCCGAGCGCGTCCCAAAGCAAAATCACGCCGCGTAGAAAGGGAATCTTCGTGATTTTCGAACGATAAACTTCCGCGAGTTTCTCGGTGTGGACGACGACCTTGCCGTCCGGCGCGCGCATGGCAATGGCAAACGCTTTTTGCCCGCGCATCATTACGCCTTCGATCACGGCTTGACCGCCGTAGGTGATGATTCGATCTTCCATTTTTTTATAACGATTTGTAAAACAAGTCTATAGACTTGTTTTACTGGAAATTGTAGAAAAAGTGAACGAACGCTTCGATGCCCTTGTACCACGTGGGCAGGTGCATCCGCTCATTCGGCGAGTGGATGTTGTCATCGGGCAGACCAAAGCCGGTGAGGAGCGAGTCCGCACCGACGTATTGCTGGAGCAGAACCACCGAGCCGATGGAGCCGCCCTCACGCCGGAAGTAGGGTCGCTTGCCCCAGACGGTTTCAAAGGCTTTGGAGAGCGCCCGCACCCCGGCGGAATCCGAATCCACCAGAGCCGCGCCCGCGCTGTGCAGGTTGATCAGTTCCCACTTGATGGTTTTGGGCGCGTTCTTCTTGAGGTAGGCGCGCATTTGCTTCTCGACCTCCAACGGGTCCTGGTCCGGTACGAGGCGGCAGGAAATTTTCGCCATCGCTTCGGCAGGCAGGACGGTCTTTGATCCCTGCCCCGTAAAGCCGGAATACAATCCGTTCACTTCAAGGGTTGGGCGCGCGCCAACACGTTCCAAAGGCGTAAATTGCGGCTCCCCCCACAAAGCGGGAACGCCCGTCAGTTCGAGCAGTTCCTTGTTGCTGGTCGGCAGGCGTTTGAAATCGGCGCGTTCCTTTTTGCTCAGTTTCCGCACCTTGTCATAAAAGCCGGGAAGAGTGATCTTTCCATTTTTATCGTGCATGCCTGCCACCAGTTCGATCAACGCCTGCGCCGGGTTATGCACCGTACCGCCAAACAGACCGGAATGCAGGTCTTTATCAGGACCATAGACCCGCAGCTCGAAATAAGCCAGTCCGCGCAAGCCGGTGGTGATGGTCGGTTTGTCCGGTCCCATCATGCCCGCATCGGGATTCAAACAAAAATCGCAGGCAAGCAATTTTTTGTTTTTCTTGATGAACGCCTCGAGATTCTCCGAGCCGATCTCTTCCTCGCCTTCGACCAGCCACTTGATGTTGACGGGCGATCCGGTCGTGCGGACGATTGCTTCGACCGCCTTGAGCGACGCCACGACCTGACCTTTCATATCCGAAGAACCGCGCGCGAAAAGATATTTGCCCTTCACAACGGCATTGAACGGGTCGGACTTCCACAATTCAATCGGGTCAACCGGCTGGACGTCGTAATGTCCGTAGATCATGATGGTCGGAGCGGATTTACCCGCGCCCATCCATTCGCCGTACACTACGGGGTGTCCGCCCGTCGGCATGATCTGCACTTTGTTCATGCCAAGCGAACGCAACTGCGCGGCAACCCACTCCGCCGCGCGGCGCATATCGCCTTTGTTTTCATCGAGTGTCGAAACCGAGGGGATGGAAATGAATTCCTTCAATTCATCCAAATAGCGGTCTTTGTTCGCGCGGACGTATTCCAATGCTTTTCGGGCATCTGTCATGGCGTTTCTCCTTTTTTAAATTATGGCGCGGATGTTGGGACGGGAGTCTGCTCCAGCGTGCGGCGGGTGATGAGATACCACTCATTGATCAACGCCAAACGGTCACTGGTATCGTACATGGGCGCAACCTGCACGCCTTGTACTTGAACATCCACGCCATAGGAATAGACGGGGTAATACAACGGAAGGGACGGCATGTCCTTCGTAAAAATGACCTGGAAATTGCGGTACAGCCTGGCTCTTTCCGCAAAGTCCGCGGAGATGCGCGCGGTCTCGAGAAACTCGCTTGCCGCGCGGTTATCCCATTGCGAGTAATTCTGCCCGCCTGTGGCTTCGGATTGATGCCAAAAGAGATAGGGGTCCGGGTCCGGTGTGCGGGACGTGTTCAAGTCTGCGAGGGCGGCTTGATAATTGCGGGGAACCAGATAATCGCTGACGAGGGAGTCATACGTCACGGGCTGCAATTGAATTTGCACGCCGATCAACGCCCAATCCGATTGAATGGCTTGAGCGATTTGAGTGTGTATCTCATCGTCGGGGTGAACCAGTGTAAAGGTCAGGGATTGACCGTCTTTTGCCCGCACGTCACTGCCCGCCGGCAGGGTATATCCTTCGTTCTTGAGCAACTGCATTGCGGCGTCCGGGTCATAATCGAACTGCTCGATCTCTTCGTAATACGCCCATGAGCCGGGCAGGATGGGTCCGTCCGCGACGATGGCTTGTCCCTTCAAAATATGCGAGACGATGATCTCCCGATTCAAGCCAAGCAGAAGAGCGCGGCGCACCTTCTCGCTTTGCAGGAAGGAAAGACTCGGATCATTTAAATTCAGGAAGACCAATCCCATTTGCGGGAGGCGGCTTGTGTACGCCGAAAGCGACGGCTCGCGCAATGCCTCGTCCAGCACGTCGTTTGTCAGTTGACTAATGCCGAGAACCTCGCCCCGCTGATACGCATCAAAGGCGGTCGCGCTGTTGGGGTAAAAACGGAACACAACCTGTTCGATGAAGGGTGGTCGGGTGTAGAAATTCTCGTTGGCAGCAAGCGCTACGCCCGTAATCTGTCCGCCGCTTGTGAGCAGACGGTCGAATTTATAGGGACCAGAGCCGATGGGGTTCAGGTTGAACTCCACGCTGGCAAGTTGGTCGGCAGGGACGGATTCCAACAGGTGCTTCGGCAGAACGCCGAAAGTCGCGTAATCCAAAAACGGCGCGAATGGTTCCGGCAGTTTGAACTGAAAGGTCTTGTCGTCGAGGCGTTTGATCTCGATCTGCGACCACAGGTCTTTGATATCCTGCGGGAAAAGCGACCCGGAGCTTTTGATCAACTCGATGGTAAAGATGACGTCGTCGCTTGTGACAGGTTGACCGTCATGCCAGACCGCGTTGGAGCGGATCGAAAAGTTGTACAGCATCCCGTCGGACGAGGTCCCCCACGATTCAGCCAGATCAGGCTGGGGTAGTCCGCGCGAATCGAACTTCACCAGGCTGCTGAAAATCAGTCGGTTGATGTCGCGGTCCGCCGGGTTGTTCCAATCCAGCATGGGATTCAATCGCCCCACCGAGCCGATCAACGCCTCGGTGTAAATGCCGCCGGGCGCGGCTTCGGGCAGGGTAATCACACTCACCGGCTGTTGGCTTAATAGCAACAACGCCACAATCACAAGTGTGACGGAAACAACCAGGATCTGCCAGCGTAATCGTTTCATATATGAGTTTGGGGATGAAAAAAAGAAAGGACCGCCATGCCCAAGCGTCGAGCAAAGGGAGTGGCGGACCTTTCAGTTTCCGGTTCTCAGCGTCCGAGGATGATGATGGCAATGACAAGACCGAAGAAAACCACGCTCAGCGCAATCGTCACCCAGAAGAGAACGCGCTCGATGCCGCGGCGGGCGGTGAATACACCGCCGGTATCCGCGCCAGTCAGACCGCCCAGCCCTGCGCCCTTGCTCTGCAGGATGACGCTGAGGATCAAACCCACCGAGGTTATAATCAACGCAATATCCAAAAAATTGGTCATTCGAATGTGCCTCCTTGAAATTAGCGGGCAAATTATACCTGTTCGTGAAGCGAATCGTCAACGGGCGAATTGCATCACGGAAAATGTTACCGAGGGGAGTATCGTTGCATCAGGAAAAATGTTACTTTCCGATAGGCAAATAAGCCTGTCGGAGGAGCCAC
>JAGUZU010000046.1 GCA_020060625.1 Anaerolineales bacterium
GCGCACAGAGGGCACGGAGATTTTTTAAAGGTTTTTCTCTGTGGACTCCGTGATCTCTGTGGTGAAAAAAAGGGAACCCCACCAAATACCAAAGAGCCTTCTTTTATTCGATTTTATTTGCGGCGTTCAAACCACTTCTCGACCTGCTTGCCAGCCGCATCTCTGCCGCCCAAACCGAAGGCGAGTGCAACTGCCGCGCCGACGGTGGCAAGGATAATGGTGATGGCATTTTCAGCCAGCGTCACACCAGCCTGGCTGAGCGCAATGCCAGCCACGAAGATGAGGATCGCCCAGCGGACGATGTTGGCGAGGAACGCGGCATCCTTGCCGCCGGTGGATGTGATGACGCTGGAAGCAATGTTGGCAAGATAGATACCAGCGAGGAAGATCACGATTCCCAGCAGGACTTTTCCGGCGAAGACGATCAGGCTGCCGATCAGAACGGCGAATGAGGACAAGCCAAGAAATTGTGCGGTTCCCTGAATTGCCAGAAGCATGACCGCCACGAGAACAACGTATCCAATCACTCCCGCGAGGTCAGCGTCTTTCGTCGTTTTGAAACCAAGCGCCGCAGGCAGTCGGTTTACGCCAATCCCTGCCAGGAGACTCGATGCCACTTCGGCAACGAATTTCGCAACATAATACGCCACGCCGAGAATCACCACTGCCCCTAGGACACCGAGGATAACGTTGGTCACGCCGCCAAGGACCTGATCGCTAATGCTTGTCAGCACTTCGAGGTTGAGCGCGGCAAGCGCCTGACCGATCACGGTGATCATAACGAAGACGTAAACGACCGTGCCAAGAAGGCGGGAAAGGGGCTGTGCATTTTGCGCTTTGCTGAAGCCCACGCGCTCACCAAGTTTATCCACGCCCACGCTTTCGAGGAAACCAGTCACGATCTGGCGCACGATGCGGGCAAGCAAGGCGCCCAGGATCAGGATGACAACCGCTCCAATAACTCCGGGGAGGTATGCCAGCATCTGATCCACCATCGTCTGGATGGATGCGGCGGATTCATCAAGCCCGAGTGTGCCCAGAATGGACGGCGTGAAAATAAGGAAAGTAAGCCAGAATACTGCCTTGCCGATGGATTCATTCATGTTTGTGGCGGCTTTATCCTTTTTCCCAGCCACACGTTCGCCCAGCCGCTCGTCTAGTCGGGTCATGTTTAACACCCGCACCACGAGGAATTTAAGGACCGTAGCGACCAACCAAGCTACAAGCAGGAATACGCCGACATTGAAGATTCTGCCAAGCCAGTCGTTCAGCAGTCCTCCAAGAGGAGTCTGCACGGCGACTGTATCCAACCCGGCAAATCTTTGAGCCGCGACCGCCAATTGCCAGATGACAACAATGAACAGCACCCAAAAGGTCAAGCCGCTGACCCATTTGGTGACCTGTGCTTTTGTGTCCAGCGACTGCGAGATTCGGTCGTCGACCTTCATACGCTCGAATGCCCGCCGCACCAGGAACGCCCCGATGCGTGCCAGCACCCACGCCACAAACAAGCCGACGATGACCGCCAGCAAAGGCAACAGGTACTGCGTAGCCAGGTCTTGCAATTGTGAGAGTATATCCATGGAAAGCCTCCTTTGATTTGTTTCGACTTCTACACTCAACTATTACAACACTGTCTGGTTGAAATGGTTTTCCGCGTTTTGGGATTAATTTCCGCCCCGCACTTCGTGGATTTATGCCTCCCGTCTCTTTTTCAACAGCCGCCGAATCCGATCATATTTCTCCCGCGTCAACGGATAGAACCAAGCCAGGATCAACGTCCCCGATAATATGACTACGCCGATAAAGGAGACCAGCAGGCGAATCGCCAAAAGCGTGGAATCGGACTGGGTAAACTGAATGACATCCGCAGGCGGAACCTGATAGCCCGACCAGCCGAGAATTTGCAAAGTGACAAAGATGACCATCGCCCCGGTCAACTTGCGGATGAGCGTGCGAATGCCGTAATAAATTCCCTCCTGCCTGTAACCGGTGCGAAGCTCATCCCATTCGATCACATCCGGCAAAATGGAATCAGGCAAAACGTAGGCGGCGGAGACGCCAATGCCCGCCAACGCCGCAATGAAGAGAAGATACTCCACCTCACCCGGCTGGATGGTAAAGATCGCCATCTCCACAATGATCCATGCCGACATACCCAAAATGTATGCCCGTATTTTATTCGACCGCCTCGCAGCCCACAGCCAAAACGGAACGAACAAAATACAAACCAACATCAGAACGCCGAAGAACGCGGATTCAAGCGCAAAGTCAACGCCGAGGATGTTGATTTTGGCGAGCAGGTTTCCGCCCCCCACCCAGTACAGTAAAAAGAAGGGAAATGTGATGGCGACCATGTCCACTGCCGACCAGTTGAACATGTAAATTCCGGCGGCATATCGAAAAGGGACGTTCTGCCAAGCCATGCGCAGCGTCTCCCGAAAAGGGGGCGATTCCTGCCCGGCGGAATCGTATCGTTCGCGGATGAACAGCCCGATCAGGAAAAGCGGAAGCGACCCAATCGCGCCGAAGATCGCGCCTGCCGCGATGAATCCCTGCTGCTGGGAACCGCCGTTCAAAATGACCGCATCCACGATCATGGGCGCGGCAACGACAACGGTTAACGCGGAAAGCAGTTGAAAGACCGTGCGAAAACTCGAAAGCGAGGTGCGTTCGTCGTAATCACGAGTCAGTTCCGGCGTCAGGGAAAGATACGGCACAGCCACAAGGGTGGTCAGCGTGTCCGAGATCATAAAGGCAAGCGTCACATAGACCAATAAGCCGACCTGACTCTCCCAATTCGGCGCGGACCACAACATGACGAAGCTCAACCCGAACGGGAACGCAAACCACAGCAGGAACGGACGCCGCCTTCCAAACCGCGACCTCATCCGGTCGCTCAACGTCCCGATCAGCGGATCGTTGACCGCATCCCACACAATTCCCACCAGCGCGCCAAGCGAGGCAAGCCGCGGCTCGATTCCCACCACATCTGTAAGGTAGATGGCATAAAAAATGGAACGCATCATGCCGATGCCGGCAATCCCCCAATCACCCGAACCGTATAAAATTTTTAACCAAAAGGGAAGCCGCATGTTTGACAAACTCTTTGTTTGAAATTCAGGCAAGTGTAGCATGAATTATGAGCAGGTCCCCCCACTTATCCGATTGCGTATTTGGGCGGAGACGTTAATTAATGCAAGCTGCCACCTGCAACAAGGAATAGGGAATTCGATTGATTACCTTACACTATAAGTTGGGACGCGGATTTTTTGAAGAATAGCCCGAAATTCTCTACCGTACATTTGAGGATTGGGACGCAGATGAACGCAGATAAATTCATTAAAAATCAGCGAAATCAGCGTTTGTCAGCGTCCCACATGGGTTTTGTACGGTAGAGATGCCCGAAAAAGGGCTTCAAATCCGCGTTTTCCGCGCTCGTCCGCGTCCTGATTTTAAGAGTGTAAGGCAATCAGGGAATTCGACTATTTTGAACCGCCGAGACGCAGAGGTCGCGGAGTTTTTCGTCAATTTCCCTGCGTTCTCCGCGACCCTGCGGTGAAAATTGGATAGGGTGGCAATCTGGGTTAATTACAAAAATAATAAGCGTCATTACCAAAATGAAAACTGCAAGCAACGGGCATGTGTGTATAATGCAATCAGAAATCCGATAAATGGCAAACCCGTCGAAAGGCGGGGACGCAAAGCTACAGGGTCTACCGTCACGCCCTGCGTGACCACGACAGCCAAGCCGCCGAAGACCACATTCCACAACAATATTGATGTCTCTTTCTGCGGGCTTGGCATAATGTCAAGCCCGTTTTGTTTTTTGAACATTAAAAGCGGATCGTACCGATAAAGGCAAACCCGTCGAAAGGCGGGGACGCAAAGTCATGGGTCTACCGTCACGCCCTGCGTGACCACGATTGCCAGGCCACCGAAGACGAGCCTTCAAGATTTCCGCGCCCAAACCGCGCAACAGAATCCTGGATGTGCTCGCAAGAAAAGGAGCTTCACATGTCATCCAGGAGGCAACCTGCGCAACTTAAAAAACAAATCCTTGCCGCCTTCCTTTTAAGCCTGTTCATTCTCACCCCCGCGCCGGTTTTCGCAAGGGAACAAACCGACGCGCTTCCCAGCCTGCAAAACTTCATCGAATCCGTCAAGGATGGAAGCATCAACACCCTGCGGGGCATTTACGTCCAGAATGTCATGGCATTCCCTGTCGTCCAACAGCCGAGCGGCAATCCGGGATATGTTTCCGCAAACCCCGCCGCCGTCACGCAATTCAAGATGGCTGCCAAAATGGGCAACATCGGGCTGCTCGCGCACAACTACCTCGCCGGGGCGGATTTTTCCAAATTAAAGAAGAACGACACCATCACCCTCGTGTACGGCGACGGTCACACGCAATCGTTCATTGTGGACGACATTTTGGAATACCAGGCATTATCGCCCCTCAGCCCCTACAGCGACTTCAAAGACCTCGCCGCACAAAAGACCCTCACCGCCGAACAGCTTTTCAACAAAGTCTATCGCGGCGATTTCCACCTGACCCTGCAAACTTGCATACAAAAAGATGACGACTTGAGCTGGGGCAGGTTGTTCATCATCGCCAAACCGGTCAGCGACAAAACCGCCGCATTTTTGAATTAAATTTGGGGATAAAATAGTCTGCATGTCTTCGCTTGCAGACAAGTTGAAATCGCTCGGCGTGCGGACAGCGAACTCGCTTCAGACTCCGCCCAAACCTGCCAGCCACTCGATTGATTCCGTCGTGGCTGGAAGTTTCCTCTCCACCCCGCGCGGCGAAGCCTTCATCTCCGAACAAATCTTCGGCGCGGATTATCTGCACGGGAACATCTCGCCGTATGTAAATTTTCCCCTTTCCCTGATCTCACAGTGGGCAAACGACGAGCGCATTGCGCAACTGCCCATTCATAAATTTGCCTTCCTTGATACTGAAACTTCGGGCGTATCCGGCGGGACAGGCACGTACGCCTTTCTCGTCGGCGCGGCACGCTTCGTAGACGGGCAATTCGCGCTCAAGCAATTCTTCCTGCGCGACCCATCCGAAGAGCCTGCCATGCTCGAAGCGTTGATCCAATTTCTCGCGCCCTGCGAAGGGCTGGTGACCTTCAACGGCAAATCCTTCGATGCGCCTCTTTTAAATACGCGCTATTCACTGCACCGCATTCCATCACCGCTTAAAGAGTACGCGCACATCGACCTGCTCCCTCTGGCAAGACGCCTGTGGCGCGACAGACTGCCTTCGCGCGCCCTGAAATATCTCGAAGAGCATGTGCTTGGCTTTACGCGCTCCTCCGAAGAAGTGCCGGGGTATGAGATTCCCTGGCTGTACTTCGATTACCTGCGCACCGGGGACGCCCGTCCGCTGGGAGGCGTGTTCTACCACAACGCCATGGATGTGGTTGCGATGGCGGCTTTGCTGGGTCATGTCAGCGAGACGCTGGCAGACCCGTACAACGGACGCGTGGAACACGGGCTGGATTTCGTTGCGCTGGGCAAACTGTTCGAGGACCTTGGGCATTGGGATGAAGCGGCGCGTCTGTATGAGCGTGGACTCGAGTTTGGGCTGGAAGAAACAGATTTCGGCGTGGCGGTGAAGCGTCTTTCCATCCTGCAAAAAAGGCGCGGGGATCTGGATCAGGCAATCCGGTTGTGGGAGGAAGCGGCGCGCAAGGGCCACATCTACGCTCACATCGAACTGGCGAAATATTACGAGCATAAAGCCCGCGATGTGAAGTCATCCATAAAATGGGCGAAGGCGGCGCGGGCGCAAGCCGAACGAGCCGACCTGCCGGCGTACATCCGCAAGCACTGGCTGGCGGAGATAGACCACAGGCTGGCGCGGCTCGAACGAAAAGCGGGTTTATAATTGGGCAATCATGCTACCGGAGGAGTTGCGATGAATATCACCGTTTCAGAAGAACAAGGCAATGTTCCTGTTACTGTTTTGAAACTCGAAGGGCAATTGGACGGACAGACCTACCAGGATTTGATCAAAAAAGCCCATGAAGTTTTCAGTAACGGGGCGAAGAATATCCTTTTGGATATGGCGGATTTGACGTACATCTCCAGCGCGGGTTTGGTCTCCCTGCATACAATTGCGCTGCTCCTGCGCGGAGAGACGCCTCCCGACCCCGACCAGGGCTGGGCGGCGCTCAAGTCGCTGGACCGCTCGCGCGAGGGCGGCATGCAAAAGAACGTCAAACTGCTGAACCCGCGCGCGGAGATCATCAGCGTTTTGGATATGGTCGGCTTCTCGGCGTTCTTCGAAGTGTTTACAGACAGGCAGCAGGCGCTCGAATCCTTTTAGCGATTGAACGTCCTCGACAGCGATGCGGCGAAACCCGCATCGCTGTTGATTTTTTAGAGGTATGCCGAAATGAAACGCAATCTTGGAAATATCGTCTTTATCCTTCTGGTCGTCCTGACGGTTCTGGTCT
Source organism: Anaerolineales bacterium (assembly GCA_020060625.1). Lineage (GTDB taxonomy): Bacteria > Chloroflexota > Anaerolineae > Anaerolineales > Villigracilaceae > Villigracilis. The sequence continues at coordinate 6,471 of JAGUZU010000046.1, forward strand.
GGATCGTTTTCCCGCCCATCAACGACGGACGGGAAAACTACATCCGCGCGTATGCAGGCGAGGTACTTGGCTCGGTGGTCATTGTGCTGATGTCGTTCTCGTTGTTCCTTTCCACACGCCCCAGGTGGGCGGAGCCGTATTTCGGCGGGCTGGACAAAATGTACCAGACCCACAGGCGCGCATCCACCAGCGCGTTTTTGCTTTTGTTCGTGAAACTTCTGGTCGTCCCCATTACCACGGTCAACCTGCGTCTTGGAAATTACCTGGCGATGATCTCCTTTTTGGGCATCATTGCCATCGTCCTGCCGACGCTTGCGCCGCGCATCCCGATCCTGAACAAACTGAGCGGTCGCACCTACGAATCGTGGAAGAAACTGCATCGCTTCATCGGCATCTTTTTCATTCTCGGCTACCTCCACGCGCTGACCGTTGACGCCTTGAGCGCGTTCATTGCCATCAACTGGGTGCAGGTCTTCTTCATCATCGGGACGGTCTCCTATCTTTACACCGAAGTCTTCGGCGGGTTTTTCAGGAAGTACGCGACGTACATCGTCGAGACGGTCAAACATCCCAGCAACTCCACCACCGAAGTGACGCTTCGCGCGAAGGGACAGCCGATCCGCCACGCCCACGCCGGGCAGTTCCTCTTCGTTCGCTTTTTAAGCGACAAAGCCTTGAACGAGTCGCACCCCTTCACCATCTCCAGCGCGCCGCATGAAGACGTCCTGCGCCTCACGGTTAAAGCCAGCGGCGACTATACCCGTCATCTCTTCCACAATTTGAAAGCGGGAATGGAGGCGGTTGTCGAAGGCACGTATGGACTGTTCAATTACAAGACAGGCGGCGAAAAACAGATCTGGATCGCGGGCGGTATCGGCATCACCCCCTTCCTCTCGTTCCTGCGGGACCTCAAAACTGACCTGAGACACGAGGTGCATTTTTACTACACTGTGCGCCATCCCGAAGAAGCCGTCTTCGCAGATGAGATCGAGGCGATCTCCAGGAACCATGCGCGGCTGAAATCGCACATCCGGTTTTCGTCTGTGCATGGCTCATTGAATGTGGACGATATCATCGAGAATACAGGCGGATACATCCGCGATCATCACATCTACATGTGCGGTCCCTTCCCGATGGTGCGGGCATTCGAGCAGAAATTCCTTGATGCGGGCGTTCCGCCCAAAAACATTCACTACGAAGAGTTCAATTTCAGATAGACCATTCAGGAGGCAGTCATGCAAATTTCTTTTTCCAGACGGGATGGCGGGGTCCCAGTCACGATCATGCAGATTGCAGGCGATGTGGACGCTTCCAACTACACCGACGTGATCAACAAAGCCCAGGAAGCGTACGACGACGGCGCACGATACTTGCTCATTGACATGGAAAGGGTCCCCTACATCAGCAGCGCCGGTTTGATGGCGTTGCACACCGTCGCGCGGATATTCACAGGTCAGCCCGCGCAAGCCAGGGAAGGCGGCAGGCCGTCCTTCCGCGCCATCGACCCCCAAAAGGATGCGTCCGCGCGCGAGCATGTAAAACTGCTCAGTCCGCAGTCCGCCGTGGAACAGGTGTTGGACGTGATCGGCTTGAACAAAGCCCTCGATATCCACACAGACCTTGAGGCGGCTGTAAACTCGTTTGGGTAGAGTCAGCCGTCCCTTATTTAGGACGCGCTGTAAGAAAAATTCGCGCACCTTCATCTAGGAAGAAAATCAAATCATTGTGAGGGCAGAATAATGTCTCGAAGAAAAAGTAAAAGAAGCAGTCTCGGCGCCCGCAGCGGACTTTCCGCATATTTACGGAAACCCGCCGTTCAGTTGGGAATAGTGGCGTTCGTTGCCCTGCTCGTCTATCTCATCGCCGCCTCGGGCGGCGGAGCCGCTCCCGCCGCGCTGGCGCCTGAAGTCAGTGTGGACCAGGCATACGAAATGTACCAGAACGGCGTTTTCGTTCTCGACGTCCGCACGCAGGAGGAATGGGACGAATATCATGCTCCCAACACGACGCTCATCCCGCTGGATCAACTGCAGGCGCGCATTAACGAAGTGCCAAAGGATCAGGAGATTCTTGTCGTGTGCCGTTCCGGCAACCGCAGCCAGCAGGGACGCGACATCCTGCTCGCGGCGGGATATAACGCCACCAGCATGGCGGGCGGATTGAAGGAATGGTACGCCAGGGGTTATCCCATTGAGGGCGCGCCATTGCAGTAAAATACACGTCATCCCAAACACCCAAAGGAGGCTCGTATGTGTATAATCTGCGCGTCCATCCCGGCGGCGGCGGCTGTCGGCGCAAAATTGAATGCAGACCAGTTGAGCCAGCCGGAAGAAAAACGTAAACCCATCGGCAGGATCACAGGCTTTCTTATTGGCATGTTGATGCTGGCGTCGCTTGTTTATCATACCCTGCGCTGGCAGGATCAATAAAATCGCCAGGCGGGAAACAACGCGGATGGATTACCTACAATCCCATCCGCGTTGTTTTTATTTCATGACAAAAAAACCTCTCATCATTTCAATCCTGATCGGCATCGTCATGTTCGCGGGCGCGCCAAAAGCAAAGGCGCACCCCGCCGACTTGTATGCCCACACCATCAACATCGGTATGTCCCAGGTGGGTTTGCAGATTCAATGGGAAATCAAGCCCGGTCCATTGCTGACAAACTTCCTCTGGCACGAAATGGATTCAGATGAAGACGGGACTCTCAGCCCGACTGAAATCGAGACATGGGGCAACGCTCGCGCCGCGCTGATGACTGCCACGCTCGACGATAAGCCTCTGCCGCTCCGAATCGACTCCATGCAGCTGCCGGGGGAATTGCGCGCATTTCAGGCGGGCGAGGAATTCATCACGTTCAATCTTTCCGCCCAGTGGGGGCAGACTTCGGTAAACGCCCAACGGCTGGTCGTTGAAAATGGATTGGAGCCGTCCAAGTCCATCAACTGGTTCCATCTCACTGCGGAGGAGAATACCGCTTTCCTCTTCCCCAGCCAGAAGAGCCACATCCTTGCCATTGACCTGATCCGTGACCGCAGCCTGCTGGCGGATCAAAGTCCGCTTCTGACGGCATGGGACAGCGGCATGCCCGCCCTGCCGCTCGGTCAGGAAAAGGATGTCGTCACCGAAGCAGCGGAACAGGTCGTGCCTGAACTCGCGGAACGCGCACCGCAGGAAATTTTGCTCGACCTGGTGCGGAGCGGCGAATTGTCCTTCACGTTCTATCTATTTGCCTTGTTGATCGCGCTTGCGCTGGGCGCGCTTCATGCGTTGACGCCCGGACATGGCAAAACCGTCGTTGCCGCATATCTTGTCGGCTCGCGCGGGACTTCGTATCATGCCATCGCCCTCGGCACGGTCGTCACGCTGACGCATACCGGCTCGGTCTTTTTGCTCGGCATCGTCACGTTGGCGGCTTCGCAATACATTTTGCCGACCACGATCATTCCCTTTCTTGAAATCCTTTCGGGCGTGTTGATCCTCGGGCTGGGATTGTATTTGCTGTGGCAGAGGTTTTTGTATTGGAAAAAATCAAAACAGCCCGCTCAGCCGCCAAAAAAACAGATCGCGCTGACTCCAACCTCTTCGCACAAACCCGCAGGCGCGATAAAAGTTCAAACCGCCCCCGCAGGGATGCACCATCACGGCGATGGGAAAATGCACTCGCACGAAGTTCCCGAATCCATCACCTGGCGCTCGCTCATTGCGCTCGGCGTCAGCGGCGGACTCGTCCCCTGCCCGGATGCGATTGCGATTCTATTGGTGGCGATTGCCATCAACCGCATCCTGCTTGGGCTGGCATTGATCATCTCCTTCAGCCTGGGTTTGGCAGTTGTCCTGATCGTCATCGGTTTGCTGATGGTAAATAGCCGGCGTCTGTTTGACCGCATCGGCGTTGTGGACCGTCTCGCGCCGGTCCTGCCCATTGTCTCCGCGTTGATCGTCCTCCTGCTCGGCGCGGCGTTGACGTGGGGCGCGGCGGTTCGGGCAAGGGAAAATGTCGGTTTTGCAGGGACAACTCAAAGGCTTGCGCTGAGCGGAGTCGAAGCATCCATTGACGAGGCGCAGGTCTTGTATCTTGTCGAGAACGAAGAGCGCGTCAGGCAGTTGTTCATCGCGGATTCTGACGGGCATTCATCCCGAGCCATAACAGACCCGGCTTACAGCGTGACGGAGTATGCCGTCTCGCCGGACGAGACGCAAATTGCCTACATTGCGCGGACTGGCGACTCCGAGTATCAGATCTGGCTGATGGAGCTTGCAAACGGCGAAAGCAGGAAATTGTCGAACTGCGTGAATGCGGCTTGTTCCGGCATCGTCTGGTCGCCAAACGGGAGCCGCATCATTTACGAGCGAATGGATTTGAGCAGCAACGCCAGCGGGTTGCCAACGCTGTGGTGGATCAACGTGGTGACAGGCGAGGAGCAGTCTGTATTTCAGGAGTCGCAATTGCCCGGCGGAAACCCGCGCTGGTCGCCGAACGGCGAATGGCTGAGTTACGCCACGCCCGAAGGAATCCGCTTGTACAACATCGAAAGCGGCGAGACGCGCGTGGTCGAAAACATCCTCGGCGCGGCGGCGTTATGGTCGCCAAACGGGAAACAGATTTTGCTGCGAGATGTAGTCATTCGGCATGGACAGTTTGTGACTCAATTGTTTTTGTATGAACTCGAGTCGGAACGGATGATGAATTTGAACCCCAACGACAGCATGGAAAATATCCTGGCAGAGTGGTCGCCGGATGGGGAATGGATCGCGGTGGTGCGGCGCGACCTCGCCGTGCCGCGCGGAGACCAAATCTGGTTGATGCGCGCCGACGGAAGCGAAGCCCGCGCCATCACAAACGACGTTGATTCCCTGCACGGCAGTTTAGGCTGGTCGCCGGATGGGAAATATTTGCTGTACGATATTTATTTACTGGAAGCGTTCCCATTCGAGTCGTGGCTGCAAGTCATCGAGATCGAATCCGGCGAGGTTACGGATTTTGAAATCAAAGGGTTCAATCCAGCCTGGATTTGGCGGTAAAAACCTTGACTCGCTGAAATTTCCGCCTTATACTTAATGAAAATGTTTTTCAATAACGAAAGAACGCATCATGTCGGCTGAAAACTGGCTGGAACAACTGCACGACAACGGCTATCGCGTCACGGGGGCGCGGCGGGCGGTTGTGGATACGATGTACGGCTTGACCCGCGCGCTGACCCCCACTGAAGTCCATGAAACGGCGCGGAAGAAATACCGCGCGCTTGGTCTGGTCACGGTCTATCGCACGCTCGAAAAGCTGGAGGAACTGCGCCTCATCCAGCGCGTGCATCAGCCGATGGGGTGCCAGGCGTTCATTCCAGCAGGCATTGGTCACCAGCATCTGTTGCTATGTAAGAATTGCGGCGAAGTGGTCTTCTTTGAAGGCGACGACCTCGACGCGCTGACCACCGCAATTGCGAAGAAAACAGGTTATAAGATCGAAGAACACTGGCTGCAACTGTTCGGGCTGTGCGCAAATTGTCGTGAATAATGCTTCGACGGGTCTGAGACCCGCCCAGAGCAAAAAATAATCCTCCCCCGCATTGACGGGGGATAAAAATTCGGAGTTTTAAATGAAAAAGACTTTCAATACCATTTTCGGATTAAGCGCTCTCACGCTTCTCCTCCTGACTTCGTGCGGGTCCGCCCCTCAAAGCGACTCGAACACCTTGACCGTTCTCGCCTCCACCTCCTTCCTTGCAGACATCGCCCAGAACGTGGCAGGCGGGCGCGCGGAAGTGAAATCCCTGCTCCCGCTCGGCGCAGACCCGCATTCCTATCAAGCCGCGCCGTCGGATGTGGCGAAGATCGCGGAAAGTGACGTGCTGATTCTGAACGGAATCGAATACGAGCATTTCATCGAGCCGCTGATCGAGAACGCGGGCGGCGAGCGGTTGATCGTCATTGCAACGAATGGCTTGAATCCGCATCCGGCGGAGGAACATGCCGAAGAAACCGAATCAGGCGAAGGCGATGTTCATGAAGCGGGCGATCCGCATCTATGGCTGAACCCGAATCTCGTCGTCACTTACGTCGAGAACATCCGCGATGGATTGACCAAAGCAGACCCCGAAGGCGCGGACGTCTATCGAGTCAACGCGGAGGCGTATATCGAAGAATTGAAGTCATTGGATGCGTGGATCGTCGAACAAGTGAACGCGATTCCAAAGGAACGCCGCCTGCTGGTGACCAACCACGAGGCGTTGGGATATTTTGCAGAGCGGTACGGTTTTGAAGTGGTGGATACGATCCTGCCGAGTTTCAGTTCCGAGGCGGGCGCATCGGCGCAGGAAATAGCGGCGGTGGTGGAATCCATCAAATCATCGGGCGCGCCCGCCATTTTCCTGAGCGAGGTGGAGAACGAAAAACTTGCGAACCAGATTGCGGACGAAACCGGCGTGAAGGTGGTAAGCGACCTGTATTTCGAAACATTGACGAACGGCGCGCCCGCCGCGACCTACATTGACATGATGAAGCACAACGTCTCCCGCATTGTGGATGCTTTGAAATAAAACGATTTACGATTTGCGATTTATGATTTACGATTGACATGGTTGCCTTCGTTTTCGTAAATCCAAAATCTGAAACCCAAAATCGAAATGTCTCATATTCCTCATCGTCTCGAAGTAAAGAACATCAGCATTGGCTACGGCGAAAAAGTCATCATGCGGGATCTGTCTTTTCAGATTCCGCATGGCGCGCGCGTGGCGGTGGTCGGACCGAACGGCGCGGGCAAGTCCACGCTGTTCAAGGCGCTGGTCGGCTTGCTACCTTTGAAAAGCGGCCACATCTTCATTCATGGCGAGGAACTCGGCTCGCATCAGGATTGCGTCGCCTACGTTCCCCAGCGCGAGGAAGTGGACTGGCGTTTTCCGGTCACAGTCAGCGATGTGGTGATGATGGGACGTTACGGGCAGATCGGCTGGCTGAAACGTCCATCCGCGCGGGATAAACAGATCGTGCAGAACAGCCTCGAACAAATGGGCATCGCCGACCTTGCATCTCAGCCCATCGGTCAACTTTCGGGCGGTCAGCAGCAACGCGCCTTTCTCGCGCGTTCGCTCGCCCAGGAACCGCACATCCTTTTGATGGATGAGCCGTTCACCGGCGTGGACGTCACCACACAAGAAGCGTCCCTGCGCCTGCTCGACCATCTCCAAAAACGGGAAGTGACAACGCTGGTCTCCACGCATGACTTGAACCTCGCCGCCTCCCGCTTCGACCTCGTCCTGCTCCTCAACCATCGGCTGATCGCCTACGGGACGCCAGGTGATGTCTTCGCAAAAGAGAATCTCGCGCAGGCATTCGGCAACTCCCTGCTGGTGATGGAAAACGGCGTGATGCTGGTGGATGAGTGCTGCCCTCCCGATTAATGATTTACGATTTTTGATTTACGATTATTTGATGAGCATGCTCTCTTTATGTCACAGGCACAAAATCCAGGCAACGGAGATTTTATGGACGAGAAAACCTTCAAGGCACGCACAAAAACATTAGCGGTAACGATCATCAAACAGATGGACAAACTTCCGCATACTCGGGCATCAGATGTGATCGCAAAGCAAATTCTGAGATCAGGTACGTCGATTGGCGCAAACTATCGCGCGGCATGCCGCGCAAAATCCACAGCCGATATGGTCAATAAAATGAAAATTGTCGAAGAAGAAGCCGATGAAACCGCCTACTGGCTTGAAATTTTGGTTGAGTCTGGACTTGTCCCAAAAGAGCAAATCACAGAAATCTACAAAGAAACGAACGAAATCCTCGCCATGACCGTCGCATCCATCAAAACCTTGCGAAATCGAAAATCATAAATCGTCAATCGTAAATCGTAAATTGTCAATCGTAAATCAAAAATGTCTCTTCTCCTCGAACCTCTCGCCTACCAATTCATGCAGCGCGGACTGATCGCCTCCGTCATCGTCGGCGTGTTGTGCGCCATCATGGGAACGTACGTTGTCCTGCGCGGCATGGCGTTTCTCGGCGACGCGATGGCGCATGCGATTCTGCCGGGAGTCGCCATCGCCTACATCCTGCGCGGCGACCTGCTCGTCGGCGCGGGAGTCGCGGCGGTGGTCGTCGCATTGAGCATCGGCTTCTTCTCCCGCGAAGGGACGGTCAAGGAGGATACCGCCATTGGCATCCTGTTCGCCGCCGCGCTCTCGCTGGGCGTGGCGCTCATCAGCACCATGCAAACCTACGCCGTGGATTTGAGTCACATCCTGTTTGGAGATGTGCTGGGGGTCAACAAAACCGACCTGTGGCTGATTGCGGGTTTAAGCCTCGCCATCCTGCTCACTGTGGCGCTGCTGTTCAAACCCTTCCTTGTCATCTCTTTTGACCCCGTCCTTGCCGCCACACTGCGCCTGCCCGCCGAACTCCTGCGGAATCTCATGCTCGTGCTTTTGGCTCTGACCGTGGTGGTCTCCCTGCAAACCGTCGGCGTCAGCCTCGCCGCCGCCATGCTGGTCACGCCCGCTGCAACCGCCTATCTGCTCACCCGCCGCCTGCTGCCGATGATGCTGGTCTCGGCGCTGATTGGCGCGTTGTCATCCATCGTTGGCTTGTATCTCAGTTATTACTTCAACATCGTCTCCGGCTCCGCCATAGTACTAACGGCTACCCTGTTTTTCCTGCTTGGGTTCTTGTGGAAGCGATTAAAGTCCATATAATCGAAATATCATTTCACATTCCATAGCGCGGCAAGCCGCAGCCAAAGTAAGTCGGATTGGCAATCCGACCTACGCGCAAAATCTTCGCGGTAGGCGTAGTTTTTACAGAGCAATAC
>JAGUZU010000026.1 GCA_020060625.1 Anaerolineales bacterium
ATGTGGCTCCTCCGACAGGCTTATTTGCCTATCGGAAAGTAACATTTTTCCTGATGCAACGATACTCCCCTCGGTAACATTTTCCGTGATGCAATTCGCTAACATCCTTCCAACATTCCCCGTGCTATAATCCCTTCCCTGAAAGGGACTAACGTGCTTAAAAACTTCGTAAAACTATTCAGTGGCGACCCCGCGCGGAAGACGGTCGAACAGTATCAGGATTTGGTGAATCAGGTCAATGCGCTCGAGGCGGAATATGAAGCCTTGAGCGACGAAGCCCTGCGCGCCAAGACGGACGAGTTCAAAGCGAGAGTCGCCCAAATTCTCCCTTCTCCCTCTGGGAGAGGGGCTGGGGGTGAGGGAATACAAGATGCATTAAATGAAATCATGCCCGAAGCCTTTGCGGCTGTACGGGAGGCATCCAAACGAAAACTTGGGCTGCGTCACTACGACGTGCAGATCATCGGCGGCGCGGCTCTGCATCACGGGCAGATCGCCGAGATGCGCACCGGCGAAGGCAAGACGCTTGTGGCGACCATGCCCGTCTATCTCAACGCCCTGACCGGACGCGGCATCCACCTCATCACCGTCAACGATTATCTGGCGCGGCGCGATGCGCGTTGGATGGCTCCCATCTACCACGCGCTGGGGTTGAGCGTGGGCGTCCTTCAAATGGCGGCTGTCACCGAGAACGGCAAGAAGGCCTTCCTCGTGGATTTCACACGCGAGTCCCCGCACGAAGACCAGGAACATTTGCGCATGGTGGACCGCGTCGAAGCCTACCGCGCGGATGTCACCTACGGCACGAATTCCGAATTTGGTTTCGATTACCTGCGCGACAACATGACCATGCGCCTCGACGCGCGCGTCCAACGCGGGCATTACTACGCCATCGTGGATGAAGTGGACAACGTCCTGATTGACGAGGCGCGCACGCCGCTCATCATTTCCGGTCCCGCCTCCGGCGACCTCGAATGGTACGGGCGCATGGCGCAGGTGGTCAAACAACTCAAGCCAGAAGATTACGAAATGGATGAGAAGAACCGCTCGGTTAACCTGACCGAGATCGGCGTCAGCCGCGTGGAGTCCATTTTAGGCGTGCCGCTTCTCGACCCCGACCGACCCGAAGACCTCACCCCCGAACAGGCGCGTATGATGGGTTATCTCCAGCAGGCGCTCCGCGCTCAATATCTCTTCCACCGCAACAAGGATTATCTCGTGCAAGCCGGGCGCGTCGTCATCGTGGACGAGTTCACTGGGCGTCTCATGCCCGGGCGCAGATGGAGCGACGGCTTGCATCAAGCTGTCGAGGCGAAGGAAGGCGTGAAGGTCGAGCCTGAGTCGGTCACTTATGCCACGATCACATTGCAGAACTATTTCCGCATGTATGAAAAACTGGCAGGCATGACCGGTACTGCGCTGACCGAAGCGGAGGAGTTCAACAAGATCTATAAACTCGAAGTCGCGCCCATCCCGCCGAACCTCGAGTACCAGTCCTACGACAGCAATTCGCCGCTGGTCGAGATCAAGACAAAGGACGAGGAGGGTTACGCTTATTCCTATTTTGCAAAGGCGGGCGAAACTGAGCCGTTGTTCTATCGCCGCAAGGATTATCCCGACGTCATCTATCGCACTGTTGAAGCGAAACTTCGCGCCTTGATTACCGAGATCGTTCGCGATCACGCGCTTGGACGCCCGCTTCTGGTCGGCACCACTTCGGTGGAATCGTCCGAACGGCTTTCGGAGCGGCTCAAGGCGGAATCCGTGCGGCGTTTGATGCAATACACCCTCGTCCGCGACCATTACCTGCGGGCAAACAATTTGGAGGAAGACGGGCGCCTCATTTCGGACCTCGTGCCGTTCACTGAACCCATAGAAAAAATCTCCCCCGACGCCTTGCGGAAGTTCATTGCCCCGCACGGCATGACCAGCATCAGCCTCGACGACGAGGACAACCTGCAAAACCTGCTGTCCATTTTGCGCCTGCCCGATTCCGCAAAAGACCGCCTGAAAAAGATTTTCCAGGGCGGCGTGCCGCATCAGGTCTTGAACGCGCGCAAGCATACCGAAGAGTCGCAGATCATCGCGGGCGCGGGCGCGTTCGGCGCGGTGACGATTGCCACCAACATGGCAGGGCGCGGCGTGGACATCAAACTCGGCGGCGAATTGGCGGAGGAAGTCATCGCCGTCGTCAACCGCGTGCTGGGCAAAGGCGGCTACGACAACGCCTTCGACATGACGCACGAACAACGCCGCGAAGCCTTGAAGAAAATGGACCCTTCCAATTACGGCATCTATGAAGCCGAAGTGAAGACCTTCCTTCAATATTTCGACGACATGGAACGCGTGAAGGAATTGGGCGGTCTGCACGTCATCGGCTCGGAGCGCCACGAAGCCCGCCGCATCGACAACCAGTTGCGCGGACGCGCCGCCCGCCAGGGCGACCCCGGCTCTTCGCGTTTCTACCTCTCGCTTCAAGATGACCTGATGCGCCTGTTTGGCGGCGAGCAGGTCAGCGGCTTGATGGAACGCCTCAAAGTGGACGACTCGCTTCCGCTGGAGATGCGTCTTGTCAGCAACATCATCGAAGGCTCGCAGACCCGTGTGGAAGGCGCGAACTTCGACGTCCGCAAGCATCTGCTGGAATACGACGACGTGCTGAACAAGCAGCGCCAGCAGATTTACAGCCAGCGCGACCGCATCTTTGTCAAGGAGGATTTGAGCGAAGATGTCGCCGACATGCTCGAAGCCGAAGTGGTCAAGCGCGTCGAAGCGGGGCTGACGGATGAAGAAGGACCCTGGCGATTGATTGCATTGCTGGATCAGGTCCAGCCGCCGTTCGAGGCGAAGGACGGCTTGTTCCCTTCGTATGGATTCAAACTGCTGCTCGATCAATTGAACGGCGACGTCCGCTCTTCGACCTTGGATTTGATCTCCAAGTCCATCGAAGCGGAAAACGCTCATGCCTTGCGTTCCATTGAATCCCTGATTCTGAAAACAGCGGAATCCCTCGACCAGCAGATCGCCGACCGCGAGGACGCGCTGGATACCTACTTCCAAACCATGCGCGATCTGGAGGAAATGCCTCGTCCGCAGAAAATATTGGAGGAGGTCAATGCGCTGGTACACCTGCCGATGCGATTCCCCAATGAGATTCAAAAGAAACTTGCAGATGACCCCGAGGATGCGAAAGAGGATATTCAGGAATTGGTCGCAAGTCAATTGACCGTTATCAGCGCGACGCGCGTCATTGGCGCGATCCAAAACCGCGTGGGCGAGCAGGTCCAATGGCAAAGCCCCCTTCCCTCGGATTGGGACGATCTGGCAGACATCCTTTTGCAGACAACCCGCGACGCGCTGGAGAAGAAACGCAAGCGCTTGAATAACCAGATCGCGCGCGACCTCGACCTGCTGCTGCAGCGCGAAGACGCCTCGACGACTCCCGGAAAACTGCGTCTGTTACTGACGCTTTCACAGGGCGCCCGCACAGCGTTCGACCAGCGGACGCACAAGCAGGTGAAGCAGGTCTATTCCCGGTTTAGTTACGTCTTTTATGCGGCGCAGTTGATCGAAGGCATGGAGGCGGAGACGCTTGTGGATGATGTCATGTCGCATCTCGAACAGGCGGAGGACGCCCTGCGTGAGACTTGGGGGCAGAGCGAATTCAACCGCATCAGTCAGAATGCCGCGAAACTTGCGGATTTTGGTCCGGCGGCGCGAATCGCTTTCGGCGAGGAAAGACTCAATGAGCCGGTGGCAGGCTTGAGCGAGTTGGAACGAGGCGAACTGGTCAGCGCGCTGGGTCGGTATGTGTTAAATGAAGTCCACCGTCAATTGCTGCTGGGCGCGTTCAGCGAACTGTGGGTGGAGTACCTTACCAAGGTGGAAGCCTTAAGAGTTTCGATAGGTCTCGAGGCTTACGCCCAACGTGACCCGCTGGTACAATACAAGGGACGCGCGTCCGAAATGTTTGCGCAGTTGCTGGAAGATGTGCGCGGGCTGGTCATCAGCCGCGCGTTTGCGGCGCGACCACGACGGGTGGAGATTACCCCCCTCGAAACCATGGAAGAGGCGGAGGCTCCGGCTGATACGCCGGTACAGATTGGCGGCGGCAAGAAGAGAAGGAGACGCCGTTAACTTTAGAGGAAGAGTTGTTCAACGATCAAACCGCTCCCCTAAATCAATATTTTACGCTTCCAAAGGTTGAATTACACAGGCACCTGGAGGGGTCTCTTCGCTTGACGACCATGCTGGATATTGCGCGCCAGCACGGCGTGACAGTTCCCGTAAGCATGTTCAATCTAAGCGGGCTGGTGCAGGTCCAAGACCAGGACCCGATGACGTTTACGAATTTCCTCGACAAGTTCAAAACCCTGCGGTTGTTTTACAAATCGCCGGATGTGATCCATCGCGTCACTGCCGAGGCGGTGGAGGATGCGGCAAAGGATAACATCCGCTACCTCGAACTGCGCTTTACGCCCGTGGCGTTGAGCCGCGCGGAGGGTTTCCCCCTGCACGATGTGATGAATTGGGTCATCACTGGCGCGCAGGATGCCGCGAAGAAGTTCGGCATCCAGGTCGGGTTGATCGCTTCGGTGAACCGGCACGAAAGCCCGGAACTTGCCGAGCAGGTGGCTTGGCTGGCGGTTGAGCATGTGAAGCATGGCTTGCTGGGGCTGGACCTTGCGGGCAACGAAGCGGAGTTTCCATCCGCGGCGTTTCGCGGAATTTTCAAGGAAGCGAAGCAGTCCGGTTTGCATGTGACCATCCATGCCGGGGAATGGGGACCGGCGGAGAACGTCCGTGATGCGATCGAGCATCTCAGCGCGGAGCGCATCGGTCATGGCGTGCGCGTGATGGAGGATGAAAACGTCGTGGCTCTTGCGAAGGAGCGCGGCGCGGTTTTCGAAGTCTGCGTGACCAGTAATTATCAGTCGGGCGTGGTCAACTCGTTGAACGAGCATCCGCTTCCGCGTATGATCGAGGCGGGCTTGAAAGTGACCGTCAACACGGATGATCCCAGCGTTTCGCGCATCACGCTTGCGCACGAGTACCAGCGCGTCTGCGAGGATTTGAACATCCCGATGGATACCTTGAAGCGTTCCATCCTCGATGCGGCGCAAGCCTCCTTTTTGAACGACATGGAGAAAGAAAAATTGGTCGCGTCGCTTAAGAAGGAACTGAAGTTGTAAATTTGTTCAAGTAAATCCCACCACATAAGATCAAGGATATCAAAGGCGCTCCTTTGTGTTCTTCGCAACTGTGGTGTATCTCCTCATCCCCATCCCCTCTCCCATTTTGGGACGTGTGCCACGAAGTGGTAGAGGGGCGCAGGGGAGAGGAAATCTCACCAAAGGAGTATCCGATGCAAGACTTTTTCAATTCCCGCGGCGTATTGAAAGTGGGAAAACAGGAATACGCCATATACCGCCTCGACGCGCTGGAGAAGGCTGGTCTGACCAAACTCAGCAGACTGCCATACTCCATCCGAATCCTGCTCGAGGCTGCCCTGCGTCAGTGCAATGACAAAGAGATCACGAAGGATGATGTGAAGAACATCGCCTCGTGGACGCCCAAAGCCGAACGCCCCGGAATTCCGTTTTTGCCTGCGCGCGTTGTCATGCAGGATTTTACGGGCGTGCCTGCCGTGGTTGACCTTGCCGCCATGCGCGCGGCAGTTGCCCGCCTCGGCGGCGACCCGAAGAAGATCAACCCGCTTGTTCCGGTTGACCTTGTCATTGACCATTCCGTGCAGGTGGATTTCTTTGCCACAACCGATGCGCTCAACCGCAACACGGAAATGGAATTCCTTCGGAACAAGGAACGCTACGAATTCCTCAAATGGGGGCAGAAGGCATTCAGCAATTTCCGCGTCGTGCCTCCCATGACCGGCATCGTTCATCAGGTCAACCTCGAATACCTCGCCGATGTGATCATGACCAAACAGCAGGGAGACGTCACGCTCGCATTTCCAGACAGCCTTGTCGGTACAGACTCGCACACCACCATGATCAACGGTCTCGGTGTGCTCGGCTGGGGCGTGGGCGGCATCGAAGCCGAAGCCGTCATGCTCGGTCAGCCGATGGATATGCTCCTGCCGGACGTCATCGGTTTCAAATTACACGGCAAACTTAAGGAAGGCGTCACTGCCACCGACCTTGTGCTCACCGTCACGCAAATGCTTCGTCAAAAAGGCGTGGTGGATAAGTTCGTTGAGTTCTTCGGTCCGGGTCTTGACTCCATGTCCCTGCCTGACCGCGCCACAATCGGCAATATGGCTCCCGAATACGGCGCGACGATGGGTTACTTCCCGGTGGATAAGGAAACGCTTCGTTACATGAGATTGACGGGACGCCCCGATGAAGTGATCGAACGCACCGAAGCTTACATGCGCGAGCAGGGACTCTTCCGCGACTCTGACTCGCTCGAACCCGAATTCACCGATACGCTCGAACTGGACCTCGGATCTGTTGTGCCGTCCCTGGCTGGACCCAAACGTCCGCAGGACCGCGTCGCGCTGACCGATATGCAGGATACATTCCGAAAGGCTCTCACCGCCCCCGTGAAAGATCGCGGCTACGAACTCTCCGGCGAAGCCATGACCAAAGAAGCGGTATTTGGCACGAACGGCGGTTCGATGACGATGAAGCACGGGGCTGTCGTCATTGCGGCGATCACGTCCTGCACGAACACGAGCAACCCGTCCGTGCTGGTTGCGGCGGGACTGGTTGCAAAGAAAGCCATCGAAAAAGGCTTGAACGTCAAGCCGTATGTCAAAACCTCGCTTGCCCCCGGCTCCCGTGTGGTGACCGAATATCTCCAAAAGGCTGGCTTGATCGAGCCGCTTTCCAAACTTGGTTTCAATGTCATTGCGTATGGCTGTACGACTTGCATCGGCAACTCCGGTCCTCTGCCCGGCGAAGTCGCCAAGGCGGTGACAGGCTCCGACCTTGTTGCGGCGGCGGTCATTTCGGGCAACCGCAATTTTGAAGGGCGCGTGCATCCGCTCGTGAAAGCGAATTTCCTCGCCTCGCCGCCTTTGGTGGTCGCTTACGCCCTCGCTGGCACAGTGGATATTGACCTTGTCAACGAGCCGATTGGCGTTGGATCGGATGGGACGGCGGTCTATCTCAAGGATTTGTGGCCAAGCCAGAGCGAGATCAACGAAGCGGTTGAAGCAAGCGTCAAATCCGAAATGTTCAAGGAAAAATATGCGGATGTGTTCAGCGGTTCGGAGATGTGGCGGGAAATCAAAGTCTCCGGCGGCGATATCTATGAATGGGATGAAAATTCCACGTATATTCATCATCCGCCCTACTTCCAGAGTATTTCCCTCGATGTTCCTTCTGTGAAGGAAATTAAATCGGCGCGCGTGCTTGGCATGTTCCGCGATTCGATCACCACCGACCATATTTCTCCTGCTGGCAACATCGCCGCGGATAGTCCCGCCGGAAAGTTCCTGCAGGAGCATGATGTTGCGCCGACCTACTTCAACTCCTACGGCGCGCGGCGCGGAAACGACCAGGTGATGGCGCGCGGCACGTTTGCGAACATCCGCTTGAAGAACTTGCTTGTCGCTCCGAAGGAAGGCAACTGGACGAAGCATCACACCTCCGGCGAGGTGATGCCGATTTTCGATGCGGCGATGAAGTATCAAGAGGAAGGCGTGCCAAGCATTGTCATTGCGGGCAAGGAATACGGCACCGGCTCCAGCCGCGACTGGGCGGCAAAAGGACCCATGCTTCAGGGTGTGCGGGCGGTCATTGCCGAATCGTTCGAGCGCATTCATCGCTCCAACCTCGTTGGCATGGGCGTGCTTCCGCTGCGATTCGCTGAAGGACAAAATGCCGAAACCCTCGGTTTGGATGGAAGCGAGGTGTTCGACATCGAAGGTTTGGATGCGGACATCAAACCGCAGGCTGAATTGACCGTCAAGGCGAGGAAGGACGACGGCACGCAGGTCGTATTCAAGGTCACTGCCTTGCTGAATACCGAAGTGGAGGTCAACTACTATCGTAATGGCGGCATCCTCCATACAGTGCTGAGGAATTTGATGAAATAATCTTCTCCTAAATTGGGAAAAACGAAACGAAACCTGCGCGAGCGGGTTTCGTTTTTTATTGCAGGTGTTTGTGCCTTGTCCAAAGGAGGCGGTTGGTATGACCAAAAACATTTTTATAAGCTATTCGCGCCGCGAAGTCGGTTTTGTGGATGATCTTACGAGCCGTCTGGAAGTTGGGGGAAATAATGTCTGGCTCGATTATCGAAGCCTTGTGCCGGGCATGCCCTGGGAGGAGCAGATCTATCAGGGAATCATGAATTCCGAAATCATCCTGCTGGTGGTATCGAAGTCTTCCATCGCTTCTCAAAATGTGGAAATGGAATGGCGACGCGTACTGGGTCAGAAAAAGCGCATCATCCTTCTGATCTTCGAAAGCGTTGACCTGCCCCCGGAACTCGAATCATACGAATGGGTGGATTTTCGCGGCGATTATGAGGGGGCGTTGAAAGAGTTGAATCTCAAATTGGAATTGGCAAAACAAGAGGAATGCCCCGCGCCCGAAACCGGGTTTAAAGCTCCGGGCACTGTATGGGCGGCATTTGTGCTAAGTGTGATTACTTCCATCCTTTCGCTTGGCGCGCTGTGGACATTGTTCATCCCATTTTTTCTTTTGCCCTTGCCGGTGAAGATTCTGCGCCGCAGTTTTAACTACCTGGCGGTTCAGTCCTCGCTGGTCATGCTCCCTTTTGCGCTATACCTGACTACATTATTTTCGATTGATGAAAACCTCATTGATCTGCTCAACCTCTTTATGTGGGCGAGCATTCCGTTTGCGATTGCAATGGTGGGAATTCTGCGCTCGCGCGGGATGCAGCGTTGGGGGAAGCCGGAGGCGGTATCGCCGAATTCGGCGCATCGCCGAGTGATGGATTTTCCCGAAGCAACGCCGGTTACATTCTTCATGGATCATGCTCCACAGGACCGCAAAGTAGCGGACGAGATGAGGCGGGTCTTTGGACGCGCCGGTCATGCCGAGACACAGAACGCTGCTTCTGCTCATGTTGTATTGACGCTCATTTCCCGCTTCAAGAACGACAGCTCTGTGGATTGCGAAAAACATGTGGTGTACCCTGTGATCGTGCAATCCAACTCTGACGTGTCGAAGCAGATTTCGCGCATCCAATGGCTGGATATGCGTTGGGGCATACGAAACCTCGAGTCCGTGGCGAAACTGCTTCCCCATCCTGCCCGGCTTTTGCGCGGACTGTGCATCCGCCCGATGGGCAACCAGGTCGTGCTTCCTGCGCCCGTCCTGTATCTTTCCTATTTCCTCGCCTTTCTGGCTATCGTATGCATCGGCAGTTGGTTTCCCTATGTTTTGCAATACTCGGACGATTTTCTTACGTACGTGGATTTCGACACCGTCATCATCCAACTGGCGGCCAGCCTTGTCCTGTTCGGCGCGCTCTCCTTTTTCATGATCAAAAACCTGGTGGAACGACGCGGACCTTTTTCCTCGCTCATCGGTTTGATCCTTGGAATGCTTGCCCTTGGCGGCATCATCCATTGGCAGATCGAACTGGATAACCTGGTCTTTGCCATCCTGAACATTACAGTGGATTATCGCGGATTTTCGTCGTATTACCCGTGGACGCTTTACTGGGCTGGGAATTTCCTCATGCTCATTTATCTCTGGTTCAAACGGATGGATCTGATGTATTGGTTCCCGGCGAAAAAGTAACAGTGTGACGGTCGCTTCGAAAGTGACCGTCACTTTTTAAATCGGTTATACTTCGTTCGCTTACCTGGCGGAATGACCGCCCCGCAAGACTTTAAAAGAGACGTTGAAAGCTGTATGACCGACCATATCCGTAACTTCTGTATCATCGCCCACGTGGACCATGGCAAATCCACGCTTGCCGACCGGCTGCTCCAACTCACTGGCGCGATCTCCGAGCGCGACATGACCGAACAGGCGCTCGATGCGATGGACCTCGAACGCGAAAAAGGCGTCACCATCAAGGCATCCGCTGTCCGCATGTATTACACTGCAAAAGACAATCAACAATACGAACTGAATCTCATTGACACGCCCGGTCACGTGGACTTCGGCTATGAAGTCAGCCGCGCGTTGAAGGCGTGCGAAGGCGCGCTTCTTGTGGTGGATGCCACACAGGGCATCGAAGCGCAGACGCTTGCCAACCTGTATCAGGCGCTCGATGCCGACCTGACGATCATCCCCGTTATCAACAAGATCGATCTGCCGTCCGCCCGACCCGACGAAGTGGCTGAAGATGTAGGCAGCCTGCTTGGCGTCGAGCCGGAGGCGGTTTTACGCGTCTCGGCGAAGGAAGGACTCAACGTCGAATCCATTCTCGAAGCGATTGTCGAGCGCGTGCCTTCGCCCAACGATGTGGATAACGCGCCCCTGCGCGCGCTCGTCTTCGACGCGCATTACGATTCGTACAAAGGCGTGGTTGCGTACATCCGTGTGTTCGAAGGCAAAATCAAAGCGAATGAAACCCTGCGGATGTTCTCCACCAGGATGGATTTGCGCCCGGTTGAGATCGGCATCTTTTCGCCGGGGATGAAGCCGGTGGAAAGCCTCGGCTCCGGCGAAGTAGGCTACGTGGCGACGGGATTCAAAACCGTCCATGAGTGCCGCGTCGGCGACACGCTGACATCTGCTTCCGCACCCACAACCGAACCTCTACCCGGATATTTCACCCCCAAGCCGATGGTCTTTGCTGGCATCTATCCCGTCGAAGCGGACGATTATACCGAACTGCGCGAGGCGTTGGAAAAGCTGCAACTCAATGACGCTTCATTGACATACCAACCCGAAACCTCGCAAGCCCTCGGCTTCGGGTTCCGCGCGGGCTTCCTCGGCTTGTTCCACATGGAGATCATCCAGGAGCGTATCGAACGCGAATATTTGCTGGATGTGCTGTTTACCGCGCCTTCGGTGGAATACGAAGTATTGATGATGGACAATAGCGTAGTGAAAGTGGATTCGCCCGCCGAACTTCCCGACCCCAGCAAGATCGTCGAAGTCCGCGAACCGTGGATGAACATCGAGATCATCACGCCAACCGATTATTACGGCGCGATCATGGATTTGGTCACCAAGCGGCGCGGCATTTTCAAGCAGCAGGAACACCCCGCGCCGCATCGCGTGCAGTTGGATTTCGAGATTCCGCTTTCCGAGATTATCGTGGATTTCTTCGATCATTTGAAGTCGCGCACCAAGGGCTACGCCTCGCTCGATTATCAATTCCTGGAATACCGCCCCGACAAATTGCAGAAATTGGAAATCCTCGTCAACGGCGAGCCGGTGGACGCGCTTGCGGCAATCGTCCATGAGAAGGATGCGTTCCACAAAGGGCAGCGTCTCATCACCAAACTCAAGGATTTGATTCCGCGCCAGTTGTATGACGTGGCAGTCCAAGCCGCTTCCGGCGGACGCATCATCAGCCGCGCCAACGTCAAAGCCACCCGCAAGGACGTGCTTGCCAAATGCTACGGCGGCGACATCTCTCGCAAGAAGAAACTGCTCGAGAAACAAAAACGCGGCAAGAAACGTTTGAAGATGGTCGGTAATGTCGAAATCCCGCAGGAAGCGTTTATGGCGGTGCTCAAACTGGAAGACGAATAAATCCTAAACACAAAGGACACGAAGGAAAATCTGTAAAAAGGCGTTTTGCCCGTCAGTCTTCCCACCTTGGTGACCTTTGTGCCTTCGTGGTTAAAGCTTATGAAAGATATCAAACGCTGGCTCCCTGGCGCGCTTATCAGCATTGCATTGATCGCCGCCATCCTATATTTTGTGGATTTCCAAACCACATTGAACGCCCTTCGCAACGCGAACTATGGGCTGATTGCCATCGCCTTTTCGTTATCCTTTGTCTGGCTGGCGGTGCGCGCCGTTGTGTGGCGGACTTTGCTGCGCGACAAGCCGTCGTTCAAGGATGTTTTTTTTACCGAAGGCGAAGGCTATTTGCTCAACAACTTCCTGCCGTTTCGCCTCGGTGAGATCGGGCGCGCGTTTTTGCTGAGCCGCAAATCGGGCGGGCTGACTTTCGCCGAGATCATCCCCACCATTGTCATCGAACGCGTCGTGGATTTGATCATTTCAGCCGTCATCTTTCTTGCCGCGTTGCCGTATGTGGTCAATTCGGAAAGTTCGCCTGCATTGGGGTACGTCATTGGCGGGGCGATGCTCTTCGGGCTGGTATTGATGTATGTCCTCGCCCGCAACAACCAATGGGCGCTGGATACTTTCCACAAACTCAGCGCGCGCTTCCCGTCCCTGCAAAAATTTGGCGGCAGTTTCCTCGAGTCATTTTTTCAAGGACTCGGCGTCCTCACCGACGGCTGGCGCTTCCTCCGCTTTTTGTTCTGGATGATCCTCAACTGGGCGATTGCGCTTGTCGCCTATTACCTGATGACTCTCGCTTTCTTTCCTGAAGCGGAATGGCTGTGGGCTGTCTTTGGTCTTGGCATGGCGGCGTTCGGCGGAGCGGTTCCCTCCGCGCCGGGGGCTGTCGGCACGTTTGAAGGAGCAGTCGTCTTCGCCTTGACCCGTTTCACTGCGGACGAATCCACTGCCTTTGCCGCCGCGCTGACCATGCGCATTTACAACTATCTTAACAGCGGCGTTATCGGCACCATTGGTTTGCTGAGCGAAGGACAAACGCTTTCGGGCGTGTACCAACAGTTGATGAATTTTAGGAATAAAGAGAAGAATGAAGAATAAGCATTATCTTGTCACCGGCGGCGCCGGGTTTATCGGTTCGAATTATGTTCACCGTTTGCTGAAACGCGGCGAAAAGGCGA
This sequence comes from Anaerolineales bacterium, assembly GCA_020060625.1. Classification (GTDB taxonomy): domain Bacteria; phylum Chloroflexota; class Anaerolineae; order Anaerolineales; family Villigracilaceae; genus Villigracilis. The sequence continues at coordinate 12,839 of JAGUZU010000026.1, forward strand.
CCATCTACGATAATTTATCGCGCGGCGGCGCTCCGCGTAATTTGGAATGGCTCAAGGCGGAATTCGGCGAATCCGCGTTCGATGTGGTGGTTGGGGATGTAAGAGACGCTTCCAGAATAACCGAAGCAGGCTCGAGCGCGGATGTGATCGCGCATTTGGCAGGGCAGGTGGCAGTGACGACCTCGGTCACCAACCCCAGGGATGATTTTGAATCCAATGCGCTTGGCACGTTCAATGTGCTGGAGGCGGCGCGGCTTTCGGGACGGAATCCGATTGTCATTTATGCGTCCACCAACAAGGTCTATGGCGGCATGGAGGATGTGGAACTGGTCGAAGAACCGACCCGCTGGCGCTACAAGGATTTGGTGAATGGCTGCCCCGAAACCCAGCCGCTCGATTTCCATTCGCCGTATGGATGCTCGAAAGGCGCGGGCGACCAATATGCGCGCGATTATGCGCGGATGTATGGCTTGCCGACTGTTGTCTTCCGTCAATCCTGCATCTACGGTCCGCGTCAATTCGGCATCGAAGATCAGGGCTGGGTGGCGTGGTTCATCATCGCCGCCGTGATGGGACGTCCCATCACGATTTATGGCGACGGCAAGCAGGCGCGCGATATTCTACATGTGGAAGACTTGCTCAACGCCTACGACCTCGCCGTTGAAAAGATTGATACTGCCAAAGGACAGGTTTACAACCTCGGCGGCGGACCCGACAACGTCATGTCCATTTGGGCGGAGTTCAAGCCGAAACTGGAGACTTTGCTGGGTAAGCCCATCGAAGTGGCGCGCGGCGACTGGCGCCCCGGCGACCAGAAGGTCTTTTACGCCGACATTTCAAAGGCGGAAAAAGAATTGGGGTGGCGACCAGCCATCGGCGTGGATGGAGGCGTGAACATGCTTTACGAATGGGTCGTGGAGAACAAATCCCTGTTCTAAAAACGCCGCCACAGTTCATCTGTGGTTAAATAAGGGGAAGAAAGAGAGGTAATTTTGCAGGAATGTTTCTTAACCTTGTTGAAAATTTCGTAAATTCCATTCCGACCATCCTTTCCGCTGTTCTGATTCTCGTTGTCAGTTATTACGGCGGCGTTCTGTTAAGCCGTCTGTTGCAGCGAGTCCTCGAACGGCAGAATGCCGATGCAGGCGTCACTCATCTCCTGACGAAAACGCTCAAATGGACGATCATCATTCTTGGCGTCATCACCGCGCTGCAAAAGTTCTTCAACGTCACGGCGTTTCTGGCGGGTTTGGGTATCATCGGTTTCACCATCGGGTTTGCGCTCCAGAACATCATGCAGAATTTCGTTTCGGGCGTGATCCTGCTGGTGCAGCGACCGTTCAGGGTGGGAAACAGCGTGAGCATTGCCGGGCATGACGGCACGGTGTTGAAGATCGGTTTGCGCACCACCGAAATGAAAACGCTCGACGGGCGCATCGTCTTTCTCCCGAACGCCGATGTGCTTGCCCAGCCCATCGTCAATTACACCCGTGCCGACATGCGCCGCATCGAACTGCCTGTGGGCGTGGCGTATGACTCCGACCCGGAGGCGGTGCGCAGCGTTATTCTGGGCGAGTTGAAACATGTAAAAGGCTGCGTGGATACCCCCGAGCCGTTCGTGGTGTTTCACACCTTTGGCGCTTCGTCCATTGACCTGACCGTGTATTTTTGGGAGGACACTTCAATTGCCTCGCCCCTTGCCGCCAAAGACGAAGCATTGACCCGCATCAAGAAAGCGTTCGAGAAAAAGAACATCGAAATCCCCTACCCGATACAAATTCAATATAACCGCCCGTTGAAACCGCCATCCACGCGCAAAAGAAAATGAAGATACTCACTGTTCTGACTTACTATCGCCCGCACACCAGCGGTCTGACCATCTACGCCGAGCGTCTCGCGCGCGCCTTTGTCGGACGCGGACATCAAGTCACTGTGATGACCACACAATACGACCCGTCTTTGCCGCGCGAAGAAATCATGGATGGCGTGAGGGTCGTCCGCGTGCCTGTTGCGGCGCGGGTCAGCAAGGGCGTGCTCGCGCCCACCTTTGGTCTTGTTGCCACCAAACTCGTCTGGGGGCATGATGTCGTCCAACTCCACCTCCCCCAGTTCGACGCGCCGGGTGTCGCTTTCCGCGCGCGTCTCTTCGGCAAGCCCGCTGTTCTCACCTATCACTGCGACGTGCAGCTTCCCAAAACCTTTTTCAACCGCATCGTCAACAAAGTAGTGGACTTTCAAAACAACATGGCGGGGATATTGGCAAATCACATCGTGACCTACACCCAGGATTACGCGGACAACTCGCCCTACCTCTCGCGCTTCGCCTCCAAACTGACCCCAATCCTGCCTCCCGTTGAGTTGCCTGTCACCACGCTGGAAGGGATATCCGCTTTCGCCGAGACGCATCTCGTCAAACAGCGGAGTCCCGTCATCGGCATGGCGGCAAGGTTTGCGTCGGAGAAGGGAGTCGAGGTCCTGCTCGATGCGCTGCCCATCGTCCTGAGAAAATATCCGAAGGCGCAAGTCTTGTTCGCAGGGACCTATCAAAACGTGATGGGCGAGCAGGCGTACTCCGACAGGCTGATGCCGCGCATCCGCGAATACGAACTGCGCGGGCATTGGAAATTCCTCGGCAACCTCGACCCCATCCAAATGGCGGCGTACTATCCCAACCTCGATGTCATCACCGTCCCGTCGCTCAACTCGACGGAAGCCTTTGGCTTGGTTCAGATTGAGGCGATGATAAACGGCGTGCCGAGCGTGCCATCCGCTTTGCCGGGCGTGCGCCAGCCGGTGAAGATGCACGGCATGGGCATCGTCTCCGAAATTGGAAACGCGGAAAGCCTCGCCGAATCCATTTTGGAAGTGTTGGATAATAAGGAAAAATATAGCGGCGACCCCGAAGCCATTAAGAAAGCCTACGCCCCTGAATCCGTTGTGATGGAATATGAGAAGTTGTTCGAGAAACTGGGAGTGAAAGGTTAAGGAATTACCGTAAAACCCTGCTCACGGAAATGCTCGTCGAAGGTGAAGACCTGCTCGATCCCCAATTGGCGCATGGTCTCGAAACTGCTGCAATCCACCAGCGAGAGTTGGCGTCGGTTGGCGGAGAAAAGGCGTTCAACGATTGCGCGGTGTTGTTCTTCGTCAATCCACGCGATTTGCAAATTGGGCATGACGTTCGTATTGAATTGACGTGCGATTTCAATACCCAGCCTGCTTTGGATCAGGGCAAACGTCTCTACAACGACATAATTATTGGCTGCCAACCGGTAATTCCGCTCGGCGAAAGTTTTCATGGTTTCCCATGCAATATCGTGGGTCGCCTCCGAAGTGTTGGCAAGAGAAAAGAGCGCCGAGGTATCTACGAAGATTTTTTCCATGTTCCGTAAATTTCCGCCAGGTATTTGTCGTGGTTGACAGCAACGTCGGTCTTTCCTTCGATGTCGCGGAATGTATCCCTGTTTTCCTTGATATATTGCAGGAACGCCAACATGCGCTGACGCTTCTCCTCGCGGGTCAACTCCCTGGGCGCGGTTACAATGTACTGGTCCACGCTTTCGCGCACCAGCTGCGCCATCGAAGTTTTGCGCGCCTTCGCCAGTTTTTTCAGGGCTTTCACCTGTTCTTCCGTCAATTGAACCATTGTGCGAATCATCGGAACCTCTGCTATCACTTTTGGAAAACTGCTATCATTATAACATGCCCCAAAAAGACTTCCTTTTTCCACACCTCAGTTCCCTGCCCTACTTCCGCGGACTTTTGCGTGCGATTGAATCCTCCTACTATCAGGATTTGCCCCTGCCTTCCCCCGTTTATGACGTGGGCTGCGGCGACGGTCACTTCGCTTCGCTGACCTTCGACCGTAAACTGGATGTGGGACTCGACCCGTGGCGTTTCTCGATGCGGGAGGCAAAGAAGTACAATGCCTACAAATCCCTCGTCGAAGCGGATGGTTCGCGCTCGCCTTTCCCTTCCAACCACTTCGCCAGCGGACTGAGCAACTCCGTCCTCGAACACATCCCGCACATTGACGATGTTTTGAAGGAAACCGCCCGTGTGCTGAAGCCGAATGCGCCGTTTTATTTTTGCGTGCCGAATACGCGTTATTTCTCCGCGCTCTCGCTGACCAAAGTTTTCGGCAAGCCGTATGAGAATTGGTTCCGCAAAATATCCCGTGTCCATCACGCGGACGAGCCGGATGTGTGGGAGAGCCGCCTGAACAACGCAGGCTTCACGCTCGAACGATGGTGGCATTATTTTTCGCCCGCTTCGATGCGCGTGTTAGAATGGGGTCATTACTTTGGACTGCCTTCACTCGTCGCCAAAGCGCTGACCGGGAAATGGATACTCTCCCCCACAAAGTGGAATCTCGCACTGACCCAAGCCTGCGTCAAAAAATACGCCTCGCCCGACCCTGTTGAGGATGGGGCGTTCACCTTCTATATTGCCAGAAAACGATAATTCGATCTTCGTAAATCGATTATCGAAGACCGAATATCGAGTTCTTCCCCATGCCCTTCGACGAAAAATACTTCTCCACTCATACCTATAAAGACATCACCTTTGCCAAGTACAGCATGTACTGGTGGTCGAATCGATTCTTCACCACGCTGGCGCGCCGTCATGGACGGCGCGGAGCGCGTCTGCTCGAGGTGGGGTCAGGCATGGGGCATCTCGTCGGGCAGTTGTCGGCGTGGTTCGAGGCGTACGGCATGGACTTGAATCATTGGGCGGTCAATCGATCCAAAGAGTTTGCCGAAAGAGCATCCTTGCAAACAGCGTCCGCGCAGGAATTGCCGTATCAAGATTCAGCGTTCAACGTGGTCATCATCAAACATATCGTCGAACATTTGCCCGACCCGGCGAAGGCGATCAACGAGATCGGGCGCGTGACCGAAATCGGCGGGATTCTTATCCTTGCCACGCCGAACCTGGGATCATTGCTCAAGCCTTGGAAGGGTGAGAAGTGGATTGGCTATCAGGACCCGACGCATATTTCGTTGAAGCAGCCCGAAGAGTGGCTTGAATTAATTCAGAACGCGGGTTTTGAGTTTGTGCGCGTGTTCTCGGATGGTTTTTGGGACGTGCCATACATCCGTTTTGTGCCGAAGCAAATTCAAAAATTATTCTTCGGCTCGCTTGGCGGATTGCAAGCCATTACGGGTTTTGTCTTTTTGCCGATGCGCTGGGGGGAAAGTATTCTTGTGATCGCGAGAAAAAAATAGTTTAGAATCACCCTTACGGATTACGCATCACGTATCACGTACTGCGTAATCCGTAATTTATGGTGCGTGAAAACGACAATTTCATGGAACAAAACCAAAACACTTCCCCCGAACACGAACCCACCGTCCTTGATCTTTATAAATCTGTCACGAAGGATTGGGATTCATTCTCCAATTTCATCCGCTCGTTGTGGGATGCGCGTCGGCGCGGAGAGCTCAATCAGGCATTGGCGCAGGAGGCGGCGCAGCCCGTCGTTGTGGAGCAACCTATCGAGCCGAGGCGGGCAGCGACGTTTCCCTGGCGCGCATTGGCGGCATTGATGTTTGCGTTTGCGGCGCAGTTATTCGTGGAACCGCCCAACCGGCAATTCGCCGTTTCACTTTTGTTTTACCTGGTTTCAATCGGTTTATTGATCTGGGCGTTCCGCAGGGACGAATGGCATCTGCCGGCATTGCCGCCCGCCATTCAAACTCCCGATTCGCTTCTCGCGCGTCTGCTTCCGCTCCTTTTTTCAATCCTCTTTGCGCTGATTGCTTTCATTGATTTCAGCGAAGGCTTGTTCGACTGGCGCAACACGCTGTTTTGGATCGCCTCCATCGTTTTGCTTTCGTACAGTTTGTGGGTGAAAACGCCGAAAGTGGAAGCCGCAAACGAAACAAGTAAACAAAAATGGATTTGGAACGGGTTGGTGATTCTCGCCCTCGGCATTTCCATTTTCTTCCGCCTCCACCGCCTCGATGCGATTCCCGTCGAGCCGTTCAGTGATCACGCCGAAAAAATCCTCGACGTGTACGACATCGCGCAGGGGCAGACGAAAATCTTCTTCGAGCGCAACACGGGGCGCGAAGCCTTTCAAATGTATTGGACGCTTTTGGTCTTGAAGGTCTTTGGCACGGGCTTTTCATTTTTCAGCCTCAAACTTGGCACGGCGCTGCTCGGCATCTTCACCCTGCCTTTTGTTTATTTGCTTGGAAAAGAATTTGGAAACCAGCGCGCCGGACTCTTCGCCCTTTTCCTGTTCGGGATCGCCTACTGGCCCAACGTCATTTCACGGATCGGATTGCGCTTCCCGCTCTATCCGCTCTTCCTCGCGCCGACGCTTCTTTTCCTCGTGCGCGGCTTGCGGACTCGGAACCGAAACGACTTCATCCTCTGCGGCATTTTTCTGGGACTCGGCTTGCACGGTTACAGCCCTTTCCGCATTGTGCCGTTGTTGGTTGTGGCTGCGATGTTGATCTATCTGCTGCACATCAAATCGAAGGAGGCGCGTCAGCAGGCGGTATGGTGGTTCGTGATCGTCGTGGTCGTTTCGCTGTTCGTCTTTTTGCCGCTCCTCCGATATTGGATCGGGCATCCCGACCAGTTCGGCTACCGCGCGTTGACCCGTTTGAGCGGAGTTGAATCTCCCCTGCCCGGTCCTGCCTGGCAGGTATTCCTTTCGAATTTGTACAACGGCTTGTTGATGTTCAATTGGGACAACGGCGAGATCTGGGTCAACTCGATGCCGCACCGCCCCGCGTTTGACGTGGTGACTGCGGCGTTGTTCGTGATGGGAATCGCCTTGTTGATCCTGCGTTACGTCCGCCAGCGGGATTGGCGCGACCTGCTGCTACTCGCGTCCATTCCGATCCTGCTTTTGCCGTCGGTGTTGTCGCTGGCGTTTCCTGGAGAGAACCCTGCGTTGAATCGCGCGGGTGGCGCTTCAGTGGCGGGGATCATCGTCAGCGCGCTGGCGCTCGATGGTTTGGCGGCAGGCTTCGGGTCCGGGAAGAGGCGGCAGGTTATGGCGTGGGGATTAACGGGCGTTCTGTTCATCGTCTCCGCGTTTGGAAACTACAATATCGTCTTCAACAAGTTCGATGAGAATTTCAGGGCGGGGGCGTGGAACACGTCCGAGATGGGAAAGGTCATCAGCCAGTTCCGCGAAGGGTACGGGCAGACGGATACGGTTTGGATCGTGCCATATCCACATTGGGTGGATACGCGTTTACCCGGCGTGTGGGCGGGAATCCCGGATCGCGATTTTGCGCTATGGCAGGACAACCTTGAAGAAAGCCTGCCACGCCCCGCGCCGAAGTTGTTCATGTTTTGGAATCAGGACGAGGAAACTGAGAGGCTGCTCAGGGAACTCTACCCCGATGGCGTTCTAAACCGCTATACTTCGTCCTTTGCTGGCAAGGATTTTTATATCTTTTTAGTGGAAGAATGATCCCTCACCCCCTACCCCTCTCCCAAAGGGAGAGGGGACTCTGGCTCCCTTCTCCCCCCGGGAGAAGGGCTGGGGATGAGGGCAAATCACTTATGTCAAACCAAAAACACTCCTGGCTCTACGACCTGCTTTTCATCATCATCCTGCTCGTGGCGGGATATTTGCGGATTGGCGGGTACAACTGGGGCGAAGGCTATCACCAACATCCTGACGAATTGTTCCTTGTTGGCGTGCTGGACAATTTGCGCGCGCAAACCTGCGAAGACTCGTCCATCCCTGTGGATGCGTGCCTGCCCGAAAACAAACGCTGGATGAGCATCGGGGAATATTTCAACAGCGAAACATCCACGCTCAACCCTTACAATCGCGGATATGCGTTCTTCGTCTACGGCAATCTGCCGATGACACTGACACGCGTATTACTGGAAGCGGGCGGGGGCGAATGGCTCGGCTCGTCGAAATATTTTGCTCGGCAGATGTCTGCGCTGGCGGATTTATTTGCGATCTTCCTGCTGTACTTGCTCGTCTCGAAACTGTACGGACGTAGAGTTGGCTTGCTCGCCTCTGCCTTCTCCGCGCTGACAGTGTTGCAGATTCAGCAATCGCACTTCTTTACGTTTGACTTGTTCGTCAATCTGTTCATGTTCCTCGCGTTGTGGTTTGCGGTGGCGATTGTGGGATTGAAAAGCAGTAATAAGGAACAAGTAATAAGTAACGAGAAAGAAGAAACGAGTAATGAGGGAGGAGGGACGAGTGATGCGAAGCAACTTATTACTCGTAACTCGTTACTTTTAACTCAGATCCTCAAACACCCCCTCTTCCTCCTCTCCATCGGATTCGGCTTCGCACTCGGCATGGCGATGTCTTCCAAGATCAACGCCGCGGCGATGGCAATCGTTTTGCCGTTCGCATTCTTCGTCCGCTGGCTCATCCACGACCGTCACTCACCGTCCACCGTCCACCGTACAGCGCGAAGCCTCCCTGTGGGACCGTCCACTGACTACTGGACACTGATCACTGTTTTACTGGCAACCGGCGCACTCGCAACCTTCATCTCCTTCCGCATCTTCCAACCCTACGCCTTCGACGGTCTGCTGCCCAGCGAGCAATGGCTCAAGAACATCAGCGAACTTCGCGCGCAAGCCACAGGCGAAGCCGACCTGCCGTGGAATTTGCAATGGGCGCGGCGCTCACCTCTTTTCTCTTTCACCAACTTAACCGTCTGGGGGTTGGGGCTTCCGCTCGGCATTTTGGCATGGGCGGGTTTCCTGCTCATGGGCTGGCGCATCCTCAAGGGCGAGTATCAACACCTGCTGCTCTGGGGCTGGACGGCGTTCTATTTCGTCTGGCAGTCCATGCAATTCAACGCCACGATGCGCTATCAACTGCCGATCTATCCGCTCTTGGTGATGATGGCGGCGTGGTTCGTGTTTGAGTTGCCCAAGCTTCGCAAGACCACAGACGATAGACCACAGACCATCGTCAATCGTCCATTGTCCATCGTCGCATTTGTTATTGGCATCACGGTCTTATCCCTCACCGCCATCTGGGCATTCGCCTTCCAAAGCATTTACCTGCGCGACGAAACCCGCATGGCAGCCTCGCGCTGGATGTTCCAAAACGTCCCCGCCTCGGTCAACCTCTCCCTTCAAACGGACGCAGGCGCATACAACCAACCCGTGCCCTTCCCGTTCGGCTACGTCATCACCTCCGACGCACCCTACACCCTGCCCTTCTTCCCCAATCGCACTGGCGGACTCAGTGAAGTGACCTTCGGCTTTGCCCGCAATGCGGATGAAATTCCCGCGCCCATCATCGTGACGCTCACATCCGCCTCACAGCCTGACGTGGTGCTGGTTCGTGCTTCCGCCATGCTTGATTCCACGCTGACGGCTGATCCGCGCGGCATCCCATTGACGCTCACCTTCGACAGCGTGGTTCCGCTTGTCAAAGGACAGCAATACACCTTGCGCATCGAAACCCTCGGCAATGGACTTGTCCTCAGCGGCTCTGCCGTCGCCAATGAAACCGACTACGACTGGGGCTTGCCCTTCCGCGTGGACGGCTACGATCCATACGGCGGTTTGTACAGCAACGACGACCTCGTTCTGCAAGTCTATTGGGCGGATGATGCTAACAAACTTGAACGCTTTGTCAACATCCTCTCGCGTGCTGACTACATAGTCATCCCCACCAACCACCAGTACGGACAGATCACCCGCCTGCCCGAACGCTATCCGCTGACCACGCATTACTACCGTGAACTGCTCGGATGTCCGCAAGGCGAAGAGATCATCTCCTGCTATTACAACGCGCAGCCCGGCATGTACGCTGGCTCGCTCGGTTTTGAACTCGTCCAAGTCTTTGAATCCTATCCCACACTTGGGAACATCGTCATCAACGACCAATGGGCGGAAGAAGCCTTTACTTTCTACGACCATCCCAAAGTGCTGATCTTCAGAAAGTCGGCGGATTTCAACGTGGAACAAGTCCGTGCTGTGCTTGGGATTGTGGATTACACCAAAGCCGTCCCTCTCAAACCGACGGAATTCGCCGATTACAAAACCCTGATGCTGCCCGACTCGCGTCTTGCTATGCAACGCGCAGGTGGAACATGGTCGGAGTTGTTCAACTACGAATGGATTCAAAACAAAGTTCCGCTCGTTGGTTTGCTGGTTTGGTATGGTTTTCTCTTCCTGCTTGGCTTGGTCGCATATCCCATTGCGAGGCTGGCGTTGCCCGGGCTGAAACATTACGCCTATCCATTGGGACGTATCGTCGGCATTGTGCTGCTCGCATGGCTGGCATGGATGGGCGGTTCGCTCGGCATCCCGTACACGCGGACAAGCATCAGCGTGGTAGCCGCTTTGGTCGCAGTGGCAGGCGTCACGTTATGGATGAAGCGCAGACACCAATTCAAAGATGAGTGGAATGCCGACCGCAGATTCTTCGTCACCGTGGAAGCGCTTTTCCTCGTCTTCTTCCTGATCGATCTACTCATCCGCTTGGGCAACTCGGATATGTGGCACCCCGCAAAAGGCGGCGAGCGCCCGATGGATTTTTCGTACTTCAACGCGGTGTTGAAGAGCACGAGTTTCCCGCCCTACGACCCGTGGTTCGCGGGCGGCTACATCAATTATTACTATTACGGTTTTGTGCTGGCGGGCACGCCCGTGAAACTGCTCGGCATCGTGCCTTCGATCGCGTACAACTTTATTTTGCCGACATGGTTTGCGATGCTGGCAATTGGGGCGTTTGCGGTTGGCTGGAATTTGGTTGAAAGTTACAGGTTGAAAGTTGAAAGTGACCAACCTTCAACCCTTCGACAAACTCAGGGCAGCGCCTTCAACCTTCAACTTGTAACTGGACTTGCCGCCTCTTTCCTGACCGTGATCCTGGGCAACCTCGGGACGATTCGACTCATCTTCCACGGATTTCAACGCATCGCTGCCCCGGGTGGAATTGTTCCCGTGGATGCGAACATTTTCCAAAAGTGGTGGTGGGCGTTGCAAGGCGTGTTCCATTCGTTTGGCGGCGCGTTGCTGCCCATCGGGCGCGGTGACTGGTACTGGTTCCCCAGCCGTGTCATCCCTGCCCCGGGTGATGTGGAGCCGATTACAGAATTCCCGCTGTTCACGTTTTTATACAGCGACATGCACGCGCACATGCTTGTCATGCCGATTACCTTGTTCATCATTGCGTGGGCGGTGTCGGTCATCAAATCCCGCGCACAGTGGACTCGCGCTGAGTGGGTCGCCGTCTTCGGCATCGGCGCGTTGATGACGGGCGCATTGAAACCGACGAACACATGGGACTTGTACACCTACTTCCCGCTCGCCGCGCTGGCGTTGGGATATACGTTGTTTCGGTATTTCACCCTCACCGCCCTCATCCCCAGCCCTTCTCCCGAGGGGAGAAGGGAGTCTGAGTCCCCCTCTCCCTTTGGGAGAGGGGTTAGGGGTGAGGGTTGGCTCCCCCGCGCTCTCCTCGCCCTCGGCGCAATCGCCCTTCTTTACATCCTCGGCTCGTTGCTGTATGCTCCCTTCTCCCACTGGTACGGACAAGCCTATGGCGAGATCGACCCGTGGAAAGGCACACGCACTCCCCTTTCTTCCTACCTCACGCATTGGGGCGTGTTCCTGTTCTTCATCACCGCCTGGCTGACGTGGGAAACCCGCGAATGGATGGCAGCGACGCCCGTTTCGAGTTTGTCCAATTTGCGCAGGTTTGCCCTTCTCATCGAAATTACGCTTGCGATGGTGATCGCCTTGCTCGTGTATCTCGCCGTGGAAGGTGTACGCATCGGCTGGCTGGCACTTCCGCTGGCAGTCTGGGCTGGGATTCTCATCCTCCGCGCCGACATGCCTGACGTAAAACGCTTCGTCCTCTTGATGGTCGGCACGGCGCTCACGCTCACCATCGCTGTGGAAGTGGTTGTGCTTGTCGGCGACATCGGGCGTATGAACACGGTCTTCAAGTTGTACTTGCAGGCGTGGATGCTGCTCGCGGTCAGCGCCGCAGCTTCGTTCGGCTGGCTGATGAACGTCTTCCCAGCGTGGAATTTCAAATGGCGTACGATTTTTCAATTCGGTTCGTACGTTCTTTTGGCGGGCGCGTTCATGTTCACGCTCACCGCCGCCAGCGACAAGATCGCTGACCGCATGGCGCTCGAATCCCCACGCACGCTCGACAGCATGGACTTCATGAAGCACGCCCAACTGTGGGACGGTCAGACCATGGATTTGAGCGAAGACTACCGCGCCATCCGCTGGATGCAGGATAGCATCGAGGGGTCGCCCGTCATCGTCGAAGCCAACTGCACGGAATACCGCTGGTGTACGCGCTACACCATTTATACAGGCTTGCCCGGTGTGGTCGGCTGGAACTGGCATCAACGTCAGCAGCGCGGCATTTTCGCGCCGCAGGTTCAGGAGCGCGTGAATGAAGTCAGCATGTTCTACAATACGCCCGATATACAAATGGCGCTCGACTTTCTCAAGAAGTACGACGTGAAATATATCGTCGTTGGGCAATTGGAGCGCAATGTCTATCCAGTCATCCCCGAACTACCCGATGGGTTGGAGAAGTTTAAACAATTTGAAGGTGTGCATTGGCAGGTGATTTACAATGATGCCAATACCACGATTTATGAAGTTATAAAATAAGTACCGCAATATTTATGTTGCGTGTTGCGTTTTGCTTAAGACTCGCAAGATAAATCTTGCGGTACGATAAGGAAATTCCATGATCTATCACATCACATCGAAACAAGAATGGGCGTCTGCGCAGCAAAACGGCGAATACACCGCGCCGAGTTTGCAGACCGAAGGCTTCATCCACTGCTCGACGGCGGCGCAGGTAGTTCATGTCGCCAACGCCTTCTATCGTGGACGCACTGATCTGGTGTTGTTAAAACTCGCCGAAGACCGAATCAAGCCACAGGTCAAGTGGGAAGCGCCTGCGGGACCTCCCGCTCCGGGCATCTCCGAATCCGACTCATTCCCGCACATCTACGGGACCATCAACCTCGACGCTGTGATCGCTGTGCTGGATATTACAACGCCGCTCGATGCAAACTTCCAGCCTGATACCAACGGCGAGTGACCGTCCCTGCCCGCATGAGTTCACTGGACATCCTCGTCCGACCTGCCGTACATTCTGATGTTCCATTCGTAGCGGACATGTTCCTGCTTTCGATGGGGAGTCTTGCAGATCATCTTTTTGCTGCTGATAAACAAACTGCAAAACATTCCATTGAAAAATTGGTCGTGCGCAATGCTGGCAGGTTTGCACTGCGTTTTGCATGGATTGCAGAAGTGAATGGCAATACCAAAGGCGCACTCGTTGCCTGCAAGGGAAATTTACTCGCGCGTTTGAATTTGGCTACGTCTCCACATTTATTCGGTGTGATGGGATGGTCGGCATTCGGTTTTATTAGAGTGTAAAACCACTGCCTAAGGCAGTGAGTCCTATGAAAAGGTTCTACCGTGAAGAGTAGGTAGATGTGGGTATGATGGGTCACCCTGG
>JAGUZU010000153.1 GCA_020060625.1 Anaerolineales bacterium
AAAACCAAGATCGGCGGCTCGCAACGACATAGTTTAGCGCGATGTACGGTAGAGAATTCAACCACAAAGGACACAAAGGTCACGAAGGGAAAATGCCCGTAAAGTTGACGCCTTTTCCCCCTTTGCGTACTTCGTGTCTGTCGCCACGGCGACGCTTCGTGGTTAGGCTCTTTCCCGATTAATTACGGAAGAGCCTTAGTTTTTGGCTCATGTTCAAGACAAGTGATTGCGGACGTGCTTTGAGGCAAGCCCAAGCGGAAATTCGCTTATTTCGCCACTTGTTCTGGACATGAGCCTCGAAGCAAAGGGAGTTTATTGGTTTTCCATTCATTTTCACGGACGAACATGGGGCTGACGATTATTTCGTAATCCAGCGAAAGATCGCCAAATAACACGCTTACACGACAGACTTCCGCGGGGCGGCGCTGAAAATCATCGAGGACGACAAGTACATCCAGGTCGGAATCTTCGCTGTTATCTCCGGGCGCATACGACCCGTAGAGATAGACCGCGCCGAGCATAAACAGTTGTACTTCCTCATCCCCCATCTTTGCTACCGCTAATTCCTCATCGCCTGTATAATTGAGAGCATGTCATTGCCTGACGACCCGATCAATCCAACGGAACCCCCGCGCCCGCCGCAGGATGAAACGACCACCACGCAGCGCGTCCGACGCAGGCGCGCCACGCGTCGTTCCTCCATCCCAACGGATGCGGAGGGGCAGGCGGCATTGATCGCATCGCTGGCGCGGCGCGCATACCCTTCATGGGAGTTGTTCGTCTTCTCTCTGGTGTGCGGGGCGATCCTCGGGCTGGGCTTTTTGCTCGATTCGCCCGCCGTGTTGCTGCTCGGCGTTCTCGTCGCGCCGCTGATGACCCCCTGGGTGGGATTCCTGCTTGCCATTCTCACCGGCTCCATCCGCTTTCTTTTCGAAACCGTCATGGCGCTGCTCATCAGCATCGTGCTGGTCTTTCTGGGCGGGCTGCTCACCGGCTTTGCCGCGCGCGCCCTTCCGCCGATGACGCATGACAATGTCTTCATCCATTCGCAGTTGTGGATTGCCAGCCTTGTCGTCCTGTTCATCGGCGCGATTACGCTGGTCGTCTCGTTCGCGCGTTCCGAGGATAAGCCCTTCCTTCCCAGCGTCATCGTCGCATACGCATTCTATCTTCCGATCACGGCGGGCGGCTTTGGGCTTGGGTCGGGAATGCAGGATATCTGGTTTCGCAGCGCGTTGGTTTTCGTCACGCATTTTATGCTGGCAAGCATACTCGGCTTGGCAACGCTGTTCCTCCTGCGGCTTCGTCCGTCGTTCGGCGGCGTCGTCTTCAGCGGAGCGACGTTCGCGCTTTTCGCGGCGATTCTGCTCTTTTTGATGGGATCAGGCTCCCCGTCGAAGAATGAAGCGGCGACTCAATTCACGCCCACGAATCAGATCGTCACGCCTCCCTCTCCGACCTCGGACCTGCTTCTCACATCCACAGCGGATTCCACGCCTTCGCAGACTCCCACGCGCGCGCCCACAGCGCGGACGCCCAGCCCCGTTCCCGTCACTCTCGATGTAACCCTGCCGCCCACCGATACGCCGACCATCACACTGACGATTCAACCCACGCCGGTCTATGGGCGGATTGCCGCAAACGAAGGCGGCGGCGCGAACCTGCGCGATGCGCCCGGCGGCACGTATCTGATGACGCTGCTCAACGGCACGATTGTGGAAACCTATTCGGAGTTCGAGGAATTGAACGGGATTACGTGGGTGAAAGTGTACGCCACGATCAACGGGCAGCAGATCGAAGGCTGGCTGCTTGAGTCGGTTGTGACGTATGCAACACCCGCGCCGAACTTCGAGGCATCCGCCACACCGACATTTACCGTAACCCCATAAGATCGCGATCACAAAGGTGACAGTCGTATTCAAAACGACTGTCACCTTTATATCAAACCATCCCCTCAAGGAGTTTCAATGCCCATCCATTTCGGCACCGACGGCTGGCGCGCCGTCATCTCGGATAGTTTTACGTTTGGAAACTTACGCATGGTCTCGCAAGCCATTGCGGACGCGGTGGCTTCAGATCATTGGGAAAAAACCGAAAATGTGGACCAAAAGAAGATCGTCATCGGCTTCGATACGCGTTTCCTCTCCGACCGTTTTGCCGGGGAAGTGGCGCGCGTACTGGCAGCAAACGGATTCACGGTGCTGCTTGCCCAGTCCGATTCGCCAACCCCCGCCATTTCCTATGCGGTGAAGCATCACAATGCGATTGCGGGAATCATGATCACCGCTTCGCATAATGCGCCGCGTTACAACGGCGTAAAGTTGAAGGGCGCGTTTGGCGGTTCGGCGCTCCCCGAACAATGCCGCCGCGTGGAAGTGTACATCAACGACAACGAAGAGCAGGCGCGCGGACCCAACCTGATGGATTTCCAAAAGGCGCGCGAGGCGGGGTTGATCCAGAAGTTCAACCCCCTGCCTGCCTATTTCGATCATGCGCGCGCGCTCATCAACACGGACGTGATTGCAGACAACCCCCAGCGCTTCGTGGCAGACGCCATGTACGGTTCAGGACGCGGCGTGATCAAAGCATTTTTGCAGGGAACGGGCTGCGAAATTCACGAGATTCGCGGAGAAATGAATCCCGGCTTCGGCGGCGTTCACCCTGAACCGATCTCCAAATATCTTGGCGCGTTATCGAGCGCGGTCAGTTCGGGGCTGGGGAATTTCGGCGTTGTCACGGATGGCGACGCCGACCGCATCGGCGCGATGGACGAGCGCGGTAATTTCGTGGACCCGCACAAGATCATGGCGCTCTCGCTGAAATACCTCGTCGAAAAACGCGGCATGAGCGGCGCGGTGGTTCGCACGGTCTCCACCACGCGCATGATAGACCGCCTTGCGAAACGATACGGTTTGAAGTTATATGAAACGCCCGTCGGTTTCAATCACATTGCCGATTACATGATGAAGGAAGATGTGTTGATCGGCGGCGAGGAATCGGGCGGCATTTCCTTCAAGGGACACATCCCCGAAGGCGACGGACCCATCATGGGCTTGCTGCTGGTGGAAATGCTGGCGGCGTCCGGAAAATCGCTTGGCGAACTGGTGGACGACTTGCTGGCGGATGTCGGTCCCGCGTTATATGAGCGCGTGGACTTGCGTCTCAGCCGTCCTGTTGCCAAGGCGGAGATGGTTGAGTTCCTCACCCAGAACGCGCCCGCGGAAATCGGCGGACAGAAAGTGGCGGAGATCAGTCAGCGCGACGGCGTGAAGTACATCATGGCGGATGACTCATGGCTGTTGATCCGCCCCTCCGGCACGGAGCCGGTTTTGCGCGTCTATGCCGAAGGGCGGACGAAGGAAATGGTCAAGGCTCTTATTGATTACGGCAGGACAGTGGCGGAAAGCGCGGTGTAAGAAAATAAAAAGGACAGCGAACACGCTGTCCTTTTTGATTGCAAGTTTTTGCCGCTAACGTGTCGGGGAGACACGAAGCCTGCGGGCAAGCAGGATCACGATGATGAAAGCCAGCGCCATGACGGTCAGTCCGGGGACGCCGTAATCGTCCATGAAGCCGGTATCCGGCAGGGCGGTGGATGTCGGCACAATGGTCAGCTGGGCAATTGCCGCCTGAGTCAGAGCCGCGCCCACAGTGGCGGTTGCGGCGGCGGGTGTGCCGCCTTCAACCCCGGCGGTGGCGTTCGGGTCGGGCGTCTCGGTGGCTGTGGCAACGTTGACCACGGAGGTGGCGCTCGGTTCGAGCGTGGCGGTCGGCAAAATGGACGCCTCGAATGTGGCGGTCAGCGCATCGTTGATGAAACTGCTGGCGGCTTGCGCGGTTTGGGTGGCGCCGGCGGCGGCTTGCGCCTGCTCTGCCGAGCGGGTCTGCGAACCGAACAGATACACGCCCACAAGGCAGGCAATTGAGATCAGGATGATCCCGCCCAGAATTCCAACCGCGATCAGGAATGTGCGGTTGTTGCCGGATTCCTCCGGGAGCGGGGCTTCGTCGAAATTATCGAAATCGGGTTCTTCAAAAGACATTTGGGCACTCTCCTGATTGTTTTCGTCTTGAAAAATTTAAACGCCCTGAATGATAACTTGCGGGTATTATCCCACAACTTCGAGGTTTGCGAGAGGCGCGATGACCGTCTCATCGTTTTCGAGTTTTACTTCCGCGGCGGGGGCGCGCAAGCCGCTGGGCAGGGTGGTCAGCCCTGGTTTGATCGAAAGGATCGAACCGATCATGCCCATGGCGGGCGGGCGGCGCATTCGCACCTGCAGCCCCGGAGCAAATGTCTCCACTTCGCGCGGCGCAGGCGGTTCGGACGAAGTCGGCAGGGGGATGATTACTTCCGGTTTTGCGCCGGTGTAACGGTCGTATATTTCCGCGTTTACGGTCACTTCGCGTTTGGCGTTCGTGCTGAGCAGTTTATAGGCGGCGGAATTCATCGGCAGGGAGCCGAACCCTTCGGTTGCGATGATCGGATATCGCATCTCGCGCGCTTTCGGTATGAGTGACGGCGGAATGCTCGAAAGGATCAACCCGCGCGCGGGTAATTCCGCCGCGGTTTGCAGGGTTTCCGCATCCTTCACTATGCCCGCCAAAATGATGGACCCGCGCAGGCTTACGTCCAAACGCCCGGCGGTCAACACGCCGTCGGGTTTTTCAGCGAGGTTTACCAGCAAGCCCGAATTGATCCGCCCATTTCCCCAAACGCCCTGCACCAGCGACCCAGCCGTCTGAATCACCACGCCGCGATCCGGGATGACTTCGATCACTGTGCCGGGAATGCCCGCGCGCAGATCCACTTTGGATTCACCGACTTCCATCAGCACCTGTCCGCCGCCGACTGCAACCACGCGTCCTTCGCGTGTCGTGCGAACATGGCGGGGAAAGATCCCCCTTCCCACTGCGATCTCCGCGTTTTCAGGCAGGCGGTCTCCCACTTTGCATTTGATGAGGCGGTCAGCCATGTTCGGTGAAATGCCGAGAATCTGCGCCACATCCAGCATGAGATGTTCGCGCGCCCACTTTGTTTCGGCGACCACATCCACCGGGCTGACCTTTTGCTGAACGCGGGCAAGCACCGTGCCGGAAATGGGCAGTAATCGTTCGCGTATGATGGAAGTTAGACCAGTAATATGATGTACGGGAGCCTGCATTGTCTATCCGCCTCCGAGAGTCCAATTCCATTTTTTGATGAGCTCGCGCCTTCGCACCGGATCGGAAGGA
Organism: Anaerolineales bacterium; assembly: GCA_020060625.1. Taxonomy (GTDB): domain Bacteria; phylum Chloroflexota; class Anaerolineae; order Anaerolineales; family Villigracilaceae; genus Villigracilis. The sequence continues at coordinate 5,236 of JAGUZU010000153.1, forward strand.
AGGTCCAGCGGACGCCCGCGCCCGTCGAACACGACGCCTAACGCCCCGCCGCTCACTGGGATCGTGCCTCCCTTGCCGGGTCCAAAGCCGACATCTGCTCCGTGCAAACATTGGATGGTCAGCTTGCCTGCTTCGCCGCTGGGGAGCGGAAGGGTCTCCAGGCTTCCGAATTTCAAGTCCACGCGGGCTTCGGTTCCGTTTTCGTAGGTCAGTTTTGCCCGAAGGATGGGTCTGCCATAATTGGTGGAAATGACGGGTGAAACAACCGTGCCGAGGCTGAGGAACGCGCCTGATTCGAGCACCTGCACCGGCAGGATGTTGTTTTGCGAAGCCGCCGACCCCAGCAGAGACAGCAGGTTGTTTTGGTCCAGGATGACGGTGGTCACGCCGACGGGTTGGAGCGAGTCAAGGAGCAGGAGCAGGCTCTGACCGGGGCGCGAAGCGTCGCTCAATGCGCCGCCTCCCGCGAGGATGGGTTCGAAAAGCGGCGCGAGCGTCGGCTTGATGGATGCGATATTCTTCGGGAAGTCACGCTGCGCGAATTGAGTTGCGAGATGGAGGGCTTGTCTTGCCACTGCCTGCGAGAGGGCAAAGTCCTCTTTTGTGGCGGCAATAGCGGATGGGTACAGGGATTTCTGATGCAGGTAATCCAGCAGGACGCTGGCGGGTATGTCAAACGGCGACCACCGCAGGATGTCTTCGAGCGTGGTGTATTGCAGCAAGCCTGCCAGGTTTTCGCCCAAGCCGAACTGTGGATAAACCTTTAGTGTGGATTTGTTCTTGAAACCTGCGGCAATGACGGTGGCGGATACGCCGAGATCGACGCTGAGGATTCCCTTTTGAGAGCCGTACACCTTCGAAAGAAAACGCACCATGCGTCCGGCGGCGTAGGCGGTTGGCAGGATGTGTCCGCCGGACCAAATATCCAGCAGTTCCACGCCCTTCATCTGCCGCTTGCGGATGTTGATGAACATGCGCGCCAGTTCGCGTTCGGCGGGATCGGTGTCCTCCGTGTCGAGCGAGGGGCGGATGTTCGGGCTGAAGTGCAGGGATGCCGCCAGCGACCCGAGGAGGCTGCGAACTTCCTCCTCCATTTTTTCGTTGCCCGCAAATAACACAGTTGGGCGTTTTTCATCAGGCATGAGGAAACTTGCCAGCCCAATGGGTTCGAGCAGTTTTTGAATGGAGCGCGATGCGCCGCCGTCCGTCCCTCCGGCAATCACAACCAGGTCGGGGCGGGTGCGCAGGAGATTGTCTATCAATTGGTCCGGTTTGCGCTGGTCGTGCAGCCCAATGGTATCGAGGATGCGGCTGTAGGTCGACTCGGTCAGCCTGTATGCGCTGTCGAGCGAGACATCCTTGAGCAAACCCACGACGACGGTCTTGACGGCGGGTCCCGCCGAGACGGTGACCACCAGCGCATCCACACCGGACCCGTCGGGCTGACCCGGCATGATGGGTCCTCGCGCGTCGTCGAGCAGGGTCCTGCCCAGAATGTTCGCCAGGTTCGCGATTGCATTGCGCGCGCCTTCCGCAACATCCTTGAACGGCGCTTCGGCGGTGCTGGGAGCCGCGCCGGACGCCACAAAGCGGTATTCGCCCTCGATGACGTCGAACAGCACGGCGCGCGTATTGGCGGCGCCGACATCGATGGCAAGGAGTGAGTTTCCGGTGATTAACGAAGAAGGCATGATGCTATAAATTCCCGAGGAAATTGACCAGCGATGAGATGCGCTCGATCAGGGCGGTAAGAGCGGCGGCATAGACGCCTGCGAAGATCACGCCGAGGGTAATACCGATGAAAACGCGCCCTGCCAGGGCGATGATTTCGATCAGCCAGAAGCGGCGCATGGATCCATCCGCCTGCGGGCGCGCGCCGAAGTGGAAGTACAGCAGGGATGTGACCGTTCCAACGAGGATGATCGTTCCGTTTGCAAGCGCTTCCGCCAGACCGATGTTACGCGCGGCGGCGGCTTGCGGGTCGAAGAAGTTGATGGTCGCCTCCACCTGCGGGATGAGCGTGCCAATCAAAGCCCCTGCGATGATCACAGCCGCGCCGACACCGACGAGGAACGCCATGGTGATGCGCGCCATCCCGGCAAGACGCGGCGATATCTTCATAAGGATGAAGCCCGCGCCAAGCAGGGGAACCAGGATGAAAATCTTCTCCGCCAACGAGCCGGTGAGTATGGCGGGCAATAACGGAGTCAGCAGGCGCGGAACGACCACCTGCCACCAGATCACTGCGGCGGCATACCCGGAGGCAACGCCCACAAAGATGTACACCGCGGCGCGAAAAAGCGGATTGTCCCCGATCAGATAGCTGAGGATGAGGATGGTAAACAGAAAGCCCAAAACACCGCTGATCAGGTCCGGTGAAAAGACCATGCTATTTTGCCTCCCTGTTGAGTGTTCGATCCCGCAGGTTTGCAACCAGGTTCCACAAGCCCCCGCCCAGCGTCAGCGCCATGGCTGCCAGCATCCCCAGACTGTAGGCGTCCCAATACGTCCTTGCCGTGCCGGGACGCCCCGCGTTGTATTGTTCGAAGAGCGCGCCGCCGTACAGCCCCGGTATCATTCCATCAACCTGCCTTGAATCGTGATACGGCTGGATCATGGGCGCGGCTTGCGAACTTGCAACGACGAGGAACGGCATATCCCCGCGCAGAGACTCGGTCTGCTCGACCCAGGCGCGGGCGGCGTCGGCGTTGTCAGTGATGAGGATGAGCGCCGCAAACTGCGGGAGCGATGCGATTCCTTCAAGCGGGGCGGTTTCCCAGGCGGGTTGAAGGTACATATCCAGCGGAGAGATGGCGGCAGGGTTTTGCGCAAAGGCGCGGATGCCCATCTGCCCGCCGGGGAGGTAGCCCAGGTTCAGGTAGGTGAATCCGCTGTTTTTGTAATGATCAGCCAAAGGTCCGGCAATGAAGCGTTCCGCCAGCATGGAGCCGGTCTGACTGGTGGAGATCAAAGTCAGGCGCGGGTGGCTGAAGAGGATAATCTGGTCGAGGAGGGGCGCGGCGGCGGCTTCCAATTCGCCGGCGCGGGAGGGTTCGTAATCGAAGGCAACGAGGACGGGCGCATTCTGCGGCAGGGATTGCGCGGCGAGCATCGCGTCGCGGACTTCGCCCGGAACGCCAACCGGCATCGAAAATATCCTTGTGTTCAGGGACAGGCTGAACAGGACAATGCCGAGCATGATGAATGCCAGGAACCAGCGCAGGCTGCGCGAAGTCCGCAGCGATGAGAACGATTCAATGGGGACCGGAGCGGCTTCCGCCGCGAGGAGTTGTTCCAAAATTTCAGCATGTGCAAGCTGCTCGTCGGATGCCTGCAATTTATTCGAATACGTTTTAGGCTTGCTGGTGGGGGCGAACCCCGGCACAGCCGGGAGTACGCCCTGCAAGCCCGCCAGGGCGCCGCGCGATTCAAGCGACTCGTCGCCGGTCGAGGAAGGCTGCGCCGGGGCATGTTCCACCGGGCGCATCGCCTGCACCCACGAAGGCAATTCGCTCGGCGTCAGCGCGTCTTCGGCGGCGGGAGGCGCGCTTTCCGGCGCGGGGGCGTCTGACGCCGCCGAAAGCCAGTCCGGCATTTCCGTAAACAGGTCTTCCAAACTTCCGTTTGCTTTGGCATCGGGTGTGAACGCCGAAGCGGATTCAAACGCGGGAGCAGGCTCATCCGATGAAGGTGTTTCCGTCGCGGCAACCGTCCTCGTCCAATCCGGCGTATCGGATGGCGCTTGAGACTCCGGCTCGGCTTGCTCTTCGGAATGGTTAAAAATGGATGACTGCGGCGCCGCGGCTTTCAACCAGTCCGGCAGGTCGCCCAACGCATCGTCCTGCGCGGGAGCCGCTTCCTGTTTCGGTTCGGATGGCGGTTCCGAATCCTTCGAGCCTTGCATTTCGTTTTTTAACCAGGGCGGAGTTGTATCTTGAAGGGGTCTTTCCTCCGGGGCTGGACTTTTCAACCAATCCGGAATTTCCGCCGAAAAAAGGGACGCTTCAGACTCGCCCGCGCCTGATTCTGACAAACCAGCCGACTCTTCGTTTTGGGCTGGTTCCGCCGCGCCGCCCAATCCCCTCAGCCAGTCCGGCGCGTCGAGGGGAAGTTCGGGGGCGTCCTGGGGAGTCTCTGCGTTCAAGTCTTCGGATTTTGCTTCCGCATCCGCTGCCATCTGCCGGAGCCAATCCGGCGTATCCCCGGCGGATGTGTCAAAAGGAGCGATCTGTTCGGGCGGCTGGGATTCCTGCGGTTGGCTTGTCTCCCGCATCCAATCGCCGGTCAGTTCGTCTTTTTCATTCGGTTGGGATTCTGTCGGCTGCAGTCCTGCCAGCCAGGAGGGCGTTTCGGAATCATCCGCTTTTTCAAAATCGTCGCTGCCGCCCATTTCCACCCAGCGCGTGCCGGGAGTTTCCGCCTCGGCTTCTTTTGGTTTGGGGGAAGCGCCGGTAATGCTGGCGAGCCAGTCTGGAACTTCGTCTTCCTCGTCAGCGCCTGTCTGCGCCTGCAAACCGCCCAAAAGGTCTTCGCCGGAGGCGGATGACGGTTGTTTGGCATGTTGCAGGGATTCCCCATCGGCTTCATTCGCGTTTCGCGAGGCGTCGCGCGCATCCTTCAACCATTGCGGAAGGATGGGTTCGAGTTCGGCGGTGTCTTTTTTGGTGGGCGCCTGCCCTGGTTTGATGGCGGCATCTTCGTTGAGTTCGCCAGTCACGGATAAGAGAGGGGTAAGGCAATTTTTACACGCCGCTTGCCCGCGCGGATTGATCTCGCCACAGTTTGGACATTTGATCGTTTCAGCCATTAATTGCCCCCGTATGGACGGTCTGCGCCAAACAGGACGCGCAGCCCGGTGGTAAGCATTCCAAGCGCCACGCCGATCAAAAGCCCGCGCGCCCCGCCCAACGCCCATATCTGCGAAACCCAGGGACGGATCAATGTGCCGATCACGGGGACATCGCCAAATGGAAGGGTGGCGGAGCCGAGGAAAATGATGACGGCGGTGATGATGAACACAACGCTCATGATGTCCATCCGCCTGCGCAGGAGACGGATGGCGGCATACAGCAGGGAAACGCTCAACAATCCCATCAGGGCGGCTTCCACCGGCAGGATGATGCCGTTCAGGGCGACTTGCATGAAACTGTGCTGCGGGCGAAGGATAAGCCCGAAAATGAGCGTGGCGACCAGGGCGATGACGAGAAGCGCGCTGTACAGACTTCCCTTTTCAGCGCGGCGCACTTTATCGGTGTGAACGGCGATCAGGTTGAAAATTCCGACCAGCGCGGCAAAGCCGGTAAGAATGATCGCCCAGTTCAACAAAAGGGTTTGGACGGGTGTCAATGCCGGGAAGAAATAGCCGCCCAATACAATGACTCCCGCCGCAATGGCAATGACTGCGGTAAATACGCGCATTAGAACACCCCCAAAAACTTTGCGGCTGTGCCGCCCAGCAAGGCAAGAACGACCAGCCAGCGCAGAATATCCTGCACGGTAAGGCTCGCCGTGTGAGATGCGCCCGCGCCGAGATACGCGCCTGCGCCGAATAATTCCTCTCCGATCAACGCATCGTCGGCGCTGGCGAAGAGGACGGATTGCCCGGCGAGGTTGTCGCTCGCGCCGATCAGGGTGACGTGTTCGCGGTCCGAGGCGTCGGCGATCAGCGCGGCTTCGGGCCCGAAATGTCCGATCATGATGTTTGCGGAGACGTTTTCGTTTTTGGAAATGTTCATGGCTCCGGCGGCATAACTGAATGGGGTCAAGCCGGTTACGCGTCCGGTTGTCGGGACGTAGAGTTCCTCGACCCCGGCAGCCTGGTATCCAGCCTGCAACGTGTCCTGGGTCAACAGACCAAGCGGCGGGTCGCCAGCGGAGGCGACGGAGGGCATGTCGCTTGCGGAGGTGCGTTCCGCTATGATGCGCAGCATTGCAAGCCCGGCGAGGGCGGAACTTCCACGCGCGTCGAGCAGGCTGCCATGACCAAGGGTGATGTGCAGGCGCGTGCCGTCTTCGATGCTTAATCCAAGCGTGCGGATCAGGCGGGTATATGCGGGGATGTCGCGCAGGCGGGCGGGTGATCTTTTCTTCCAGAGCGTGATGACGAGCAAAAGGAACGCGATACAGACGAGGATTGCCAGTGCGAGGATCATGCGCCTGCTCCTTCCAGGGTAAGGAAGGATGCAAAGGCGCGCGTTTCTTCTTCGTCTTCGAGCATGGCGGCGAGCGCGGTCAATTGATCGCTCTTGATAAAGCCGCCGCTAAAATAAAGCGCCTGCGCTCCGAGCAAAGCAAGAGGGCTTCCTGCTTCGAGGAACGAGGCGGTTAGATGGTGAAGTTGATATTGGCGCAAGGTCTCAGCCCAGCGACGCCAAAATTCGCGCGTTGACTCCATGGTTAACGAGAGTATAGCATAATTTTAATGTTGCCCCTTGCGCCTGACGCGGTGAAATGATTGCAGTTTTATAGTATTGCTCTGTAAAAACTGCGCCTACCGCGAAGATTTTGCGCGTAGGTCGGATTGCCAATCCGACTTACTTTGGCTGCGGCTTGCCGCG
>JAGUZU010000003.1 GCA_020060625.1 Anaerolineales bacterium
GACCTCAAAACCGCCAAACTTTGGAATCTTTCTCGGTAACATTTCTGCTTGATGCAACGTATCCCCTCAAAGTAACATTTTATCTTGATGCATTACGAACTCGAGAAATGAATACAAGTTTTGTCGCGCCGCCGGGATACAGAGTTGTATACACAATAGAATGGTATGACGTATGGGTTGAAGGGCGGATACTACCTATTAGCAGTTTACAGGCAGGCGAAAAGACGGAAATTTCTTATCGTGCCAAGACGGGGATGGAATCAAAGATTCCAAATCCCATACCAGAAGCATGTGGCGCTAATCCAACTGACACATTAATTCCCTTTCCAGTACCCACTTTAGAAATCACCGATACTCCCACCTTAATTTTCGTACCGTCAGTTGAAACTGAAACTCCTGTGCCCGATCAATCACCTTTACCATCTTTGACACCATAAAATCTTGCTAAAAATTATTGTAAATCCGCAAAAATAAGTAACTACTTGTCATTCTGATTTCTGAGGGGAAAGGATCCCATCAAGCGGCGCAAAACTTTGTGCTTTCACATGGGATGACGGGACTTGAGGAAATCTCTGTACAAGATTTCAATATTTCAAACTGATGTTAAATTTGTACATTATTTATTTGTAGCAGGTAACTGTCGCAACCGGCAAAACAGTTACCTGCCAATTCCTTACTTCAACTGCGCTTTGATCTTCTCCGCGGTGTCCTTGTAGCCTGCCAGTTTGTCGCGTTCTTTTTGGACGAGCGCGGCGGGGGCTTTGTTTGCGAAGTCGCTGGCGAGGAGTTTTTCCAGCCGCTCGATATGGGACTCGGCTTCCTTGAGTTCCTTTTCGAGGCGGGACTTTTCCTCGGCGAGGTCCACCATGCCTGCGAGCGGGAGGTGGATTTCCACCGAGCCGATAACGAGGGTTGCGGAGTCGGCGGGCTTTTCGGGGAGCGTTGGGTGAATAGCAAATAACGAATGGTCAAGCCCGGACAGGGATGCAATGACTTGTGATTGACTCTTGATTAAATCCGTTTTTGCACCTGCGGCAAAACTTGCGGCAATCTTTTTCGACGGAGCCACGCCTTTTTCCGAACGCAGGTTGCGGATGGAGCGCACGATCTCCTGGATCAACTCGAAATCTGCGATTTTGTCTGTTTCCCAGCCTTCGGGATCGCGCGGTTCAGGGAAGCGGGCGATGATGAGCGCTTCACTCCAATCTTCGGCGATGTTCGAGAGCGGGGTTTCGAGAATCGACTTCCGCAAGTGCCCCCAAATTTCTTCGGTGACAAATGGGGTGAAGGGATGAAGCATCCGCAGGGACATGTCGAACACGCGCGCCAGCGTCTCGATGGTCGAATGTCGAGTATCGTCGTTCTTCATCTGTTCTTTCGCGATTTCCACGTACCAATCCGCAAAATCAGACCAGATGAAATCGTAGATCTGCTGTCCAGCCTGCCCGTATTGGAAGTTCTGGAACTGGCGTTCCACGTCGCGGATGAGTTGTTGGAGACGTGCCCAGATCCATGAATCGGCGAGCGTATATTCACCCCTCACCCCCAGCCCCTCTCCCTGAGGGAGAGGGGAGTCAGGGGTGAGGGAATCAATCGCTGAAATCACAAACCTTCCCGCATTCCACAATTTGTTGGCGAAATTACGGTTGGCTTCCACTTTCTTCACCGACAGGTTCATGTCATTTCCGGGTGTGGAACCAACCAGCAGCGTGAAGCGAAGCGCATCCGTGCCGAACTGGTCCATGACGATGAGCGGGTCAATCACATTGCCTTTGGTTTTTGACATTTTCTGTCCATGCTCGTCGCGGATAAGTCCGCTTAGATAGACGGTGTTGAAGGGGATATTCCCGGTGTATTCAAGTCCCATCATGATCATGCGTGCCACCCAGAAGAACAAAATGTCATGGGCGGTCTCCATGTAGGAGGTGGGGTAGAAATATTTCAGGTCGGGCGTTTGCTGGGGCCAGCCCAACGTCGAGAAGGGCCACAAACCCGAAGAAAACCATGTATCGAGTACATCTTCATCTTGATGAATATCTTTCGAGCCGCAGGTCATGCATTCGGTCGGGTCTTCGCGCGTGCAGGTCTGATGTCCGTCGGGGCAATACCAGACGGGGATACGATGCCCCCACCACAGCTGACGGCTGATACACCAGTCCTTGATGTTTTCAAGCCAGTTGTAATAGGTCTTCTCGAAACGCTCCGGCACGATTTTGATGCGCCCATCTTTGACGGCATCCAAACCAGCCTGCGCCAGCGATTCGATCTTCACGAACCACTGTTCCGAGATCATCGGCTCGACGATCTCACCGCCGCGCTGCGAACGTGGGATGGTGGTGACGTATTTCTCTTCCTTGATGACGAGACCCGCCTCTTTCATATCCGCCCAGAGTTGTTTCCGCGCTTCGAAGCGGTCCAACCCCTGATATTTTCCGCCGTTCTCGTTGACTCTGGCTTCCTTGTCCAGCATCGAGATGATGGGCAGTTCGTGACGATGGGCAATATCGTAGTCGTTCGGGTCGTGACCGGGCGTGATCTTCAACGCGCCCGTGCCGAATTCCATGCTGACGTATTCGTCGGCAATGATGGGAATCTCGCGGTTCAGGATTGGCACGATGGCGGTCTTGCCGATGAATTTTTTGTAGCGCTCGTCTTCGGGATGCACTGCCACGGCGGTATCGCCCAAAATGGTTTCGGGGCGGATCGTGGCAACAGGGATGAATTCTCCCTCACCCCCATCCCCTCTCCCTGAGGGAGAGGGGCGCAGGGGTGAGGGCTTAATCATATACTTGAAGTGATACATCGTCGCTTCTTCTTCGCTGTATTCCACTTCGAGGTCTGAGACGGCGGTTTTGAGTCCCGGCGACCAGTTGATGAGCCGCGGACCGCGATAGATCAATCCCTTTTCATAAAGGTGGACGAAAGCCTCCCGCACCGCGCGACTCAGCCCATCGTCAAGAGTGAAGCGTTCGCGGCTCCAGTCGCAGGACGCGCCGAGGCGGCGAATCTGAGTGGTAATCACACCTCCGTATTTATGCTTCCATTCCCAGGTACGCTTGAGAAATTCCTCGCGTCCGAGTTCCTCGCGGGTGACTTCTTCGGTTCTCAAAAGAGTTTGTTCCACCATCAACTGCGTGGCAATGCCCGCGTGATCGGTACCAGGCACCCAAAGCGTGGGGATGCCTTTCATGCGGTGGTAACGGATCATCAGGTCTTCGGTGGAGACGCGCGCGGCATGACCGAGGTGCAGTTCGCCGGTCACGTTGGGCGGGGGGATGGAGATGACGAACGGTTTGATCGCCGGGTCAAAGCCCGGCGTGTTGGGATCGTTCGACGGCTGGAAGTATCCGCCCGCCTCCCACATCGCGTAGATGCGGTCTTCGGTGGATTTGAAATCGTAGGCTTTGGGTAGTTCGTGTTTGGTCATTCTTGCTCCTTCGTCGCTCGGTCTTCGAGATTGGGTATTCGATAATTCGATGTTCGGATTTCGAGTGTTGAGTTTTCGCCTTCCAAATATCGGCACTTAAAATAAAAACGCTTCGTCCATCATGAGGACGAAGCGTGAACTTCGCGGTACCACCTCAATTCGCCGTTTTATGCGGCGCACTCGGTGACCGACCAACATCGGTCTTTGCTGTAACGGGCAATCCCGTGCCGTTCTACTTTCACATGGATTTCTTCGGCAGATTCATCAGACGACTTCGGCGTTGTTTCCCTGCGGATGCTTCCACCAGGCACATCCTTCTCTATCAGGTCTCGTGGTCTCGATACCTTCGTACTCGACCATCTCACGCGTACTACTTCTGAATGGCTGGGATTATATACCCGGGGAAAGAGAGAGTCAAGAATCGTTTTTGGGCGACACAGACCAAAATAATCGCCTATCTTGGCAAAGGCTCCCATATCTGCACAACCCATTTCTGATTGGTTTGGGGCATGTATAAAATAAGTTGATCTTTCATTTCATAATTCTCGGCAATCAAACCCAAATCATAGAACACATCCACATCCTTGGTTGTAATAACCAGGTCGAATTCCCGTTCCACGATTGAGTCATTCACGCGGCTCATGTATTCCAGCCCATCGGCGTAAAACTCATCATAAGACGGTCCAATTAAAGGAATATCCGGGTATGGTTTTATGGAAAAATAATAGTTTGTCTGTCCCGAATCGACTGGAACGTTCCCAAGTTCCACCAGCCTGGCAGTAATCGTGGGAGAGTTCAGAATATTCATCGAAGGATCCAGGTACGAATGTAGTTTTTTCCACTCGGCGGAGTTTGCCTGCTTCAACATTTCCGGATTAAGGGTTATGTATTGCCAGGAAAAAAGATTGAACAACGCGAACGCGGCAGAGATAACCCCGAATGTTTTCCTGAATTCAAATTTTCCAAAGAACCAGAAAAGAAATACAGGCACCATCATCTCATAGGCATATCGCAAATAATTCCCCACGTGCGGACCAAGAACAAGAAGAAAAGTCAGAAAAACGCACAGGAAAGCATGCAAAAAATAATTCATCTGGATTTCGAAAAGCGGTTTATCCCAATTTGAAAAATCGAAAGAGCCTTCTGTTGCCCATCTGAGCGAAGAGACGCTTTTTCTTTTCTTAAAATCCAAAAACGCCGTCGTCAGGCTTAAAACCAGTATAGGGAAAAAGTAACTCAAGAGCGCCGCCAACTGCGCATACAGGTGGTCAACAGTCCTGAATGTATTTGAAATATTGCCCCATATGACAATAACAAAATAAAGGGGAAAATCGATTCGCACAACGACAAATGTAATCAGAAGCAAAGCAAGGAAAAAAAGCGAATAGATCGCTCCCTTTTTCTTCGATACGAACAAAAAAAGGTAAAAGGCAACAATTCCAAAAGACAAAGCAAAATAAGCCTTCGTATAAAAGGCGATCAAAGCCAGTAATGCGCTTAGGATCAACCCTTTGTCATCAAACGACCTTAAAAATGGGAGGGAGACAGTCGTCAGAAAAAGGAACGTCCCCATGGCAGTTGGAGCGGATCCGATCCCTCCCCATCCAATAAACCCGACCATAAGAAATGCTCCACAAGTCAATGCAAGGGAAAATTTCCGCCTTACAGCATATACAACCTGAAATCCTGTTAACATCGAAAAGGCGATAAAGATAAATGTGACCATTCGATGGACGCGCAGAGTATTCCCAAACACGGCAGCGAACGGGAACACAACAGCATTGTAGGTAATGCTATAAACATTGTATCCAAGGGGCTGATTATCGAAAACGTAGGGATTTTCCCCATTCAAAAGCAGATACGTCAAGACCTGGGATGCTCCTTCTCGAAATCCCAGTTGATAAGGCATGGATACTATTATTCTTGAGAATTGAAGCGACAACAAAATTGAAATGGATGCCCCAAGAATAAGAAGGAAATCCGCCAACATCATATTTCTCATTTTCGGCATACTTGCAAACATAAAAGTTCTCCGAATACTGAGAAAACACGTCAACGACTACTTTTATGCAGTATATCAGCGGCGGTCCGCCGATCCTGACGATTGCAATAAAAGGACAATGCAGATACGTCCCCTGTCCGGTTCTGTTTCCGCATTCCTTCATCGTTATAATTATTTTAAAGGACTCCACATCATGCTCACTCCCCTCAACTTGATCTTGATAGCCTTTGCCGCGCTTTTGGCAGGAGCGATTAACGCCCTCGCTGGCGGCGGGACGCTCATCACCTTTCCGATGCTGACCTTTCTCGGCGTGCCTGCCGTCTCTGCAAATGTAACCAACACTGTCGCGCTCTGCCCCGGCTACTTCGGCGGGACGCTTGCGCAGTGGAACGACTTGAAAGGACAAAAGAACAGGCTGTGGTTGATCGTCCCTGCCAGCATTGTTGGCGGTTTGCTCGGCGGCTGGTTGTTGTTGCAAACGGGCGAAAAACTCTTCCGCGATCTGGTCCCGTATCTCATCCTATTGGCATCGGGTCTGCTTGCGATTCAAGACCCTGTTCGCGCGTGGTTGACGAGGCGTATGGCGGCTGGTCACGGCTCGCGTCTGGAAAATGCCGCCTGGCTTCCCGTCACATTGGCTTCAGTCTATGGCGGATATTTCGGCGCGGGGTTGAGCGTGATCGTACTCTCCGCTCTCGGCTTGACGCTCGAAGACACGCTCACGCGCCTGAACGCGCTCAAGCAGGCGGTTGCTTTCTCGGTCAACATCGCCGCCGCTGCCTATTTCCTGTTCTCCGGACAGGTGCTTTGGTCTGCGGCGCTGGTGATGGCGGTCGGCGCATTGATCGGCGGATGGCTGGGCGGGAAACTGGCGGGCAAAATCAAACCGTCCACGCTGAGGTGGACGGTGGTGACAATCGGCGTGATCGTGGCGATTATTTATTTCGCGCGGTAGATTCGATCTCGCGCAGTACCTTCAAAATAAATTCCGCCGTGCGTCTGCCGGATGACGCATCTGTGAACGTGATCTCGTTCTCGATGAATTTCCTTCTCTCAGCGGAATCGACGCCTCGGTCTTGCAGATATATGTTCAGCGCTTCGAGCAGTTGCTTTTCATCCGAAGCGACTCGTCCCGATCTCGCCTCGCGGAAGCGTTTATGCGTGGGCCAGTCACCGATCTCTTTGAGCGAGAGCGAGAACTTATTCGGCTTGTTCCATCCGCCAGGGACGTCAATCGTCGCGGCGATCATCGGCGTATCGTGGACTGCCGTTTCCACCAGCATTGTCGAATAGACCGTCACCACCACATCCGAATACGCCATCATGGAGGATTTCTCGTCCATGTCTTCGCCGCCATAGTAGCCCAGCGAGCCACCTAAAGCGACAGGTTGAACAACATGCACGTGCGGATATTTCTTCTCCAGTTCAAATACACGCGCGCGTTCTTCGGCAAATATCTTCGGCTTATCTTGAAAGTGACTCGGGTGCAGGCGGATCAACAACTGCGAGGGTTCTGCCAACACATCCGAAGAAACCAGTTTCGCCAGCGCTTCGATGTTCGGGAAGTTCGGCGCAAAATGGACAAAACTACTGGCATACGAGATCAACTTGCGCTTGGGGTCGAGATTGTGCAATTTGAAATATTCATCTCGCGGCATGAGCCACTGCTTGCGGAAGTATCCGTCGTACGAGGGAATACCGCCCACATGCACATGCTCAGGGTTCCAATCCGAACCTTTGACGAGTTCCTCTTTTTGCAACTCAGACCAGCACGTCGCCCATTGCACGTCCGCGCCTGAGATGTTGTAACTCGATGAATTGTCCCAGCCGACGATAACGGTCATGTTCGGAATCCCGCGTCGAGCGGATTCGCGCAGGAGGTAACGGTCCATGCGCCAGCCGGGGGTAGAGGCGATAACCATGTCGGGTTGGTATTTGTCAAATAGGTCAGTGTACAGCCCGGGCGTAGGGGTGAAGCGGTTTTGCATCCGCACTAAAAGTTTACGGGCGAAGGAAAAATTCCGCAACAGGAGAACCATCAGCGCGGAGGGAATCCAAATCCCCAAACGGAATTTCCACGAGTTCTCCGCCCAGACTTCCCAGATGTGGCTGTCCATGGCTTCGGTGTTGATGCGGCGCGAGCCGCCGACGCGGCGCAGATAGGCGAGCAGCCATTGCCAGCGCGGGCTGACTTTGCGGGCGTAGTCGTTCGCTTGTTTGAGGCGCAGACCTTCGAAGGTGAGACCGTGTTGCGTGTTGCGTGCCGCAAGTTTTGTGACAAGCGCGTCGTCGGTGAGGACGATGATCTCAACGCCCGCGTTGAGCAGCGTCGAAACGACGTCGCTTTGCAGGAAGTAGATGATTGCCATGCCGTGGTCGGCGGAAATGAAGATGCGTTTCATATTTGATGGATTTTACTCTACGTCCCAACCCGCCCGACGATGAACCGTCGGGCTAATCACACAAGGGACGCTAAAGCGTCCCAGCCGACTTTCAGTCGGCTTCGTATGTGTAGCACGGACATTCACGTCCGCGCAGTGATTGCCATACCGTGATCGGCGGAGATGAAGATTCTTTTAGTCATTTAGTTTGATAGTTGCATAGTTGCATAGTTGAGGGGCTGCCCGCTTCGTAGTCAGCGCGTTGCTTTCTCAACTTTGAGTTGATTCTGTTTCAGGAGATTTTATCTCACCTTCAACCCCGCCCGACGATGAACCGTCGGGCTATTTTTACAAAGTCCGTTGAAACGGACTAGCCAACTTCAGTCGGTTTGGAACGTGCAGCATGGACGCCTGCCCTGAGCTTGTCGAAGGGTTTACGTCCGTGCGGCAATCGCCATGCCGTGGTCGGCGGAAATGAAGATACGGTTGGTCAATACGCTTCTTTCTTAATTGAATGTTGTTTCTGTTCAAAATATTTAATCTCATCTTCAACTCTTCCTGATAACAAGCCATCGGATGAAGTTGGAACGGACTTTAATGTGTAGATTCTACTTTAACAATATGCTTATACCAATTTTGTAATTCTTTAAGCGAAGTATCTTTAGGCGGATAAAACTTCTCTGGAATTCTGAGCATCATGAACTGATTCCATACAGCCTCACAACTCCTTCTAGGGAATTGAAGAAGGATGGAGTCAAAGAAGTCGTTATAAATCCTATAATGAGATCGAACAAAAAAAGCATCCCATCTCTCTTCTAATTCTCCTCTTGGCTTGACATCTACAATTTCAAACTCGGCGTACTCCTTCAACTTGTTCGAATTCCAGATACTCTTCATTAATTCAATAGCCTTCACATCTGTCTTAGGTGCGCCATATCCAAAAATGGTAAAAATATAAGCATTTTCGACAGCCTCTTTTAACCCACTCCATTCTCCGTTAATAAAAGATTCATCGTATCTTCTCAAAAATTGGGGGGCGTCACTCAACTCCACGACCAGCCGAGGTTAAGTTCACGAGCGCGCTTTGTCACCAAAAGGGACATTGGCGGAATC